>JABFWJ010000080.1 GCA_013362295.1 Thermoleophilia bacterium | reverse complement strand
CGTCGGCCGACGAGGCGCGGACGTTGGTCAGCTTCTTCGGCTTGGATGCGTTGACGTCCAGATCCTCCCGGCGAGCGTTCTCGCCGACCACCATGCCCTCGTAGAGCTCGTCGCCCGGGGCGACGAAGAGCGAGCCGCGCTCCTGGAGGTTCTCGATCGCGAAGGCCGTGGCCTGGCCGCGGCGGTCGGCGACGAGGCTGCCGGTGGGGCGGGTGCGCAGCTCGCCGAACCACGGTTCCCAGCGCTCGAAGACGTGGTGCATGATCCCCGACCCCCGCGTCTCGGTGAGGAACTCGGTGCGGAAGCCGATCAGCCCGCGGGCCGGAACGAGGTATTCCATGCGCGCCCAGCCCGTGCCGTGGTTCACCATCTGCTGCATCCGGCCCTTGCGCAGCGCGAGCAGCTGCGTCACGACGCCGACGAACTCTTCGGGGATGTCGATGGCGACGCGCTCGACCGGCTCGTGGCGCTTGCCGTCGATCGCCCGGACCAGCACCTCCGGCTTGCCGATCGTCAGCTCGAAGCCCTCACGGCGCATGATCTCCGCGAGCACGGCGAGCTGCAGCTCGCCGCGGCCCTGGACCTCCCAGGTGTCCGGGCGCACGGTGGGGAGGACGCGCAGCGAGACGTTGCCGACGAGCTCCTGGTCGAGCCGCTGCTTGACCTGGCTCGCGGTCAACCGATCGCCCTCGGTCCCCGCGAGCGGCGAGGTGTTGATCCCGATCGTGATCGAGAGGCTGGGCTCGTCGACGACGGTCACCGGCAGGGGCCGCGGGTCGTCCGGGTCGGCGATCGTCTCGCCGATCGTCACCTCCGGCAGACCGGCGAGCGCGACGATCTCGCCGGGCCCCGCCTCGTCGGCAGGCACGCGGTCGAGCGCCTCGGTGATCAGTAGCTCGGTGACCCGCGCGGTCTGAATCTCGCCGCTCGCGCGGCACCAGGCGACCTGCCGGCCTTTCGTGAGCGTTCCGTGGCGCACACGCAGCAGCGCGAGACGGCCGACGTACGGTGAGGCGTCGAGGTTGGTTACGAGTGCCTGCAGTGGATGGTCCGGGTCGTAGGTGGGCGGCGGGATCGTCTCGAGGATCGTCTCGAAGAGCGGCGTGAGATCGTCGGCGAGCGCATCCGGGTCGAGGCCGGCCTTCCCGTCGCGCGCGATCGCGTAGACGATCGGGAACTCGATCTGGTCCGCCGTCGCGTCGAGGTCGAGGAACAGCTCGTAGACCTCGTTCACGACCTCGGCGACGCGAGCATCCGGCCGGTCGATCTTGTTCACGACGAGCACGACCGGCAGGCGCGCCTCCAGCGCCTTGCGGAGCACGAAGCGCGTCTGCGGCAGCGGTCCCTCCGATGCGTCGACGAGGAGGAGGACGCCGTCGACCATCGTCAGCCCGCGCTCGACCTCGCCGCCGAAGTCGGCGTGCCCCGGCGTGTCGACGATGTTGAGCTTCGTTGCGCCGAGCCGTACCGACGTGTTCTTGGCGAGGATCGTGATGCCCTTCTCGCGCTCGAGGTCGCCGCTGTCGAGCACGCGCTCCGCGACATCCTGGTTTGCGCGGAACGAGCCGGACTGCCACAGCATGGCGTCGACGAGCGTCGTCTTGCCGTGGTCGACGTGCGCGACGATCGCGAGGTTGCGCAGGTCGTCGCGTTGCGCGAGGTTCTTCGACACGACCCCGCAGGGTAGCTAGTGCTCGTCGAGCGCCCTGCGCACCTCTTGCGTGAGCGCGAGGATCGACTTGTCGAGCTCCTCGATGCGCCCGTTCTGCTCGATCATCAGCAAGTTCTGCTGCCGCTCCTCCTCGATCATCTTGTACTGCTGGTCGGCGAAGACCTGCCGGCGCGCGTCGGCGCGGTTCTGGCTGATCATCACGAACGTCGAGAGGAAGATCGCCTCGAGGCTGACGATCATCGTCAGGAGCCCGAACGGGTACTTCTCCACGGGGACGGTGATCCAGATCGCGAACCAGACGATGTGGACGTAGACGAACAGCATCGAGCCCGCGAAGGCGGTGACGGCGTCCGCGATCCGGCTCTGGACGTTCGCCGCGCGCTTTGCCTCGTGCGCGACGAGCGCGGGCGAGAGCGGGCTCCGCCGCAGCAGCTCGTGCTGGACCATTGTGGCGATCCGCCCGCGGCTCATTCGGCGAGCCTAGCGCCGGCTTCGGCTACTTCTTGAGGCAGGCCGTCGTGAGGTCCATCGCGCCGAGGATCGGCTGGAACGTGTAGCAACCGACCTTCGTCGAGACGAACTCACGAGTATTGGCATTCGAGAGGGACGCCCACGGCGCCGCGACGCGCGAGATGTCCACGTCGAGCTTGCCGTAGGTCGAGAAGCGCTTCGACCCGGTCAGCAGGGCGGCGTGCTTCATCTCGCTGTTGAACTTCGGATCGTCGAACTGCGCGAGGTTGACGTTGTTCGCCTTCGTGATCTTGTCGCCCGAGAGCAGGATGTTGATGAAGTCGAACGGGTCGGCGTAGTCGGCGATCCAGCCCAGCGCGACGATGTCGTACGGCTCCGACGTGACGCCGATCTTGCTGACGAGCACGCCGAACGCGTACTGCTTGATGTCCACGGTGACGCCGATCTTGGCGAGCTCGTTCTGCACCACTTCGGCCTGACGCGTCGCGGTGTCGTCGGTGGTCGTGTACAGGGTTACCTTGTACGTCTTGCCGCCCGTCAGGGATTTCGCGCGCGCGACGTCGGGGGCGGTCAGCGGATAGATCTTCGCGTTGCGGAAACCGCGGATGCCGGGCGGAAGCACCTGGTCGGTCGGGTTGCCGGCCTTGAATCCCGACTGCGCGAGGATCGCGGAGCGGGAGATCGCAAAGTTGACAGCCTGCCGCAGCTTCGCGTCGGTGAACGGCGCGCGCTGCGTGTTGAGTGCGAGGTAGTTCACCACCAACGCGGGGTGCACCCAGAAGCGGCCGCGGTTCACGCCGAACTTCTTCGCGAGCCCGGCCATCTCGGTCGGCGGCGTCCCGTAGAGGTCATAGTCCGCCTGGTCCTTCTCGATCTGCAGGAAGCTCGTTTGCTGGTCGGTGTTCGGCGTGAAGTCGATCTCGGCGAGATGGTGCGGGCGGGGCCCGTGGTAGAAGGGATTCGGCTTCAGCACGATGCGGCGGTTCGGCACGCGCTGCGCGACGTAGTACGGGCCTGCCATCGCCGGCGTGACTCCGTTCGGGTCGATCGGGGTGCTCACCGGCACCGCGCAGAAGAAGTTCATCCCGAGCCGCGCGATCAGGTCGGGCGAGGGCTGGACGAGCGTGATGCTCAACGTGTTGCCGCGGATGCGGATCCCGCTCGGCAGCTTGACCCTGCCCTTGAGGGCGGCCGGTGCTCCCGCGACGTCGCTGACGAAGTTCACGCCGGGCGAGCCCATCTTCGGCGCGTAGATGCGCTCGAAGGCGCGGCCGAAGCTCGCGGCCGTTACGGCCTCGCCGGTGTTGAAGCGGTAGCCGCTGCGGATCGTGAAGGTGTAGGTGCGTCCGTCGCGCGAGACGCGCGGAAGGCCCGCCGCGGCCTCGGGCCGCAGTTGCGAGCCGAGCGGGGCGGGACGGTCGGGGTAGTAGACGAGCTTCACGCATGTCGACCAGAGGATCGCGCCGCCGAGGAACTCGTAGTCGATCTGCGGGTCGAGCGTCGTCACGTCCGACTTCGAGATGTTGACGCGCAGCGTGCCTCCCTGCACGGCGTGACCCGAGCCCGACGCGGCCGCCGCGAACGAGGCGGCGGTCCCGAGCGTCGCGACCGCCAGCAGAACCAGCGTCCTCGCTCGCATCGCCCAGCGTTCTACTCCTCGCGGACGGCAAAGGCAAGCGCCGATCGCCTCCTCGGGACGAGTCCCCGGGTCAGACGCCAGGACCGGTCCGACCGGGCCAAGCCGCCGGGTCGGAGAGGGCGGAAACGGCTCGGACATGGCCGGCCGCGCTCGCCGGTCCGAGGCGTGTCCGGGGTCAGAGGCAGGACGTGTCCCGCCGGGTCAGGCCGCCTCGACGGCGAGCTGGCCGCAGGCGGCGGCGATGTCGCGGCCGCGTGTCAGGCGGACCGTGGAGGGAAGGCGCGCGCCGTCGAGGACCGCCTTGAAGCGCGCGATCGCGTCGCGCGACGAGCCGTCGTACATCCCCGTCGGGTTGTACGGGATCAGGTTCACCTTGAAGACGTTCCCGTCGAGCAGCTCCGCGAGCTCCACTGCGTGCTCGGCGCTGTCGTTGACACCCTCGAGCATCACGTACTCGACGAAGACCTTCCGGCCGCGGAGGTCGAAGTAGCGGCGACATTCGGCGAGCACGTCGTCGAGTGGATACCGGTCGTTGACCGGCATGATCTCGCTCCGCAGCGCGTCGGCCGGCGCGTGCAGCGACAAGGCGAGCCGGATCGGCTCGTCGACCTCGTCGACGAACCGCGTGAGCCCCGGGAGCCAGCCGACGGTAGAGATCGTCGTGCGCCGGTGTGTCACGCCGAGGTCGGGCAGCCGGCGCGCAGCGGCGATCACTTGGTCGAAGTTGAGCATCGGCTCGCCCATGCCCATGAAGACCACGTGGTCGATCGGCTCGATGCGCTTGAAGTGCAGCGCCTGGTCGAGGATCTCCCACGCCGAGAGGTTGCGGCGAAACCGCATCTGCCCGGTCGCGCAGAACGTGCAGGTCAGCGGACAGCCCGACTGCGAGGACACGCAGACCGAGCGCCGCCCGTCGCGAAACCGCATCAGCACTGCCTCGAGCGGATGCCCTTCGCGTGTGTGGAAGAGCGCCTTGACCGTGCCGTCGAGCGACGTCGCCTCGTGCTCCAGCTTCAACGACGAGAACGGGACGCGCTCCTCGAGAAGCGCGCGCGAGCGCGCGGGCAGGTTGGTCATCTCGGCGTACGACGAGGCGCCGCGCGAGGCCCATTCCCACACCTGGCGCAGGCGGTACGACGGCTCGTCCGACAGTACCTCCGCGACGAGGTCGAGATCCACGCGGGACACCGTAGCGCCGCCGCTCAGCCGAGCGGATTCGCCGTCAGCCAGGCCACGACGTCGGCGGCGTTCCGGTCGGGCGGGAACACGGGATAGAACACGTGCGCGATCCGGCCCCCGCGCACGACGAGGGCGAGCCGCTTGTAGAGCGTGTGGCCGGCAATCTCGAAGGTCGGGAGGCGGAGGGCGTCGCGCAGCCGCAACTCGGGATCGGCGATCACGGGGTACGGCATGTGGTTGCGCGCTGCGAACTCGACCTGGTCCTCGAACGTCTGCGCGGACAACCCCGCCACGGTCGCGTCGAGCTCGTCGAGCTCCGCAGCGTGGTCACGGAACGCGCAAGACTGCGGCGTGCAGCCTCTCGCCCCCGGGAACGCATCCCAGCCGGGGAGTGACGGCTCGCCCGGTCTTCCCGTGCGCGGGTAGACGTACAGGACCGTGAAGTCGGCGACGTCGACGGGGCCCTGGGACGACTCGAGCACGAGCGACGGCATGACCGTGCCCGGCAGGTGGTCGGCGGCCCCGTCGTCCTCGGGGACCGGGAGGTCGTCGGGGAGCGTGTAGACGTCCGTCACGCGCGTAGGATCGCATCATGGCCTTCCAGACGGTCGAGCGGGCGCTCGACGGGGAATCGCTGCCGATGCGCCTGTACGAGAAGGCGAAGCGCCTCGGCGTCTGGAACCCGAGCGACATCGACCTCACGCGCGACCGAAAGGACTGGCCGGCGCTGACCGAGGACCAGCGCGACGCCCTGCTGCAGACGACCTCGCTCTTCGTCGCGGGCGAGGAGGCGGTGACGCTCGACCTCCTGCCGCTCGTGCTCACGATCGCGCGCGAGGGCCGGCTGGAGGAGGAGCTCTATCTCACGACGTTCCTCTTCGAGGAGGGGAAGCACACGCAGTTCTTTCGGCGCTTCCTCGACGAGGTCGGTAACTCGCCGGACGGCCTCGCCCGCTTCCACGGCGAGAGCTACCGCCGCCTGTTCGAGGTCGAGCTCCCGCAGGCCATGCAGGCGCTCCTTGACGACCGGTCACCGCCGGTACAGGTGCGCGCGTCCGTCACCTACAACCTGATCGTCGAGGGCGTGCTCGCGGAGACGGGCTATCACTCGTACTTCGAGGCGCTGGAGGCCCGCGGGCTGATGCCGGGCCTGCGCGACGGCCTGCGTCTCATCAAGCAGGACGAAGCGCGTCACATCGCCTACGGCGTCTACCTCCTGGAGCGCCTCGTCGCGGCCGACCCCGCGCTCTGGGAGATCGTCGAGGAGCGGATGGCCGCGCTGCTCCCGCTTGCGCTCGGCGTCGTCGACGAAGGCTTCTCGCGCTACGGCGACCGCTCGCCGTTCGGCCTCGAGAAGGACGACATCGCGGCGTTCGCCGGCGCGCAGTTCCAGGCGCGGCTCGAGCGCATCCGGCCTGCGTGATCGTTCCGCTCCACCTCGGCGGCGATCATGCAGCAGCTCCTGTGGTCGTCGCAGGCGCCGTCGCGTGGACGGAGGACGGAGCGGCGTTCGTCGCGCGCGCCGGCCAGACGCGGCGAGTGGGGGCGGGGAAGGCGATCGGGATCGACGGACGGAACGTGGTGCTCCTCCGCGGCCGTGAGCTCGTGGACGGGAGCCGCAGCCGGCGGGTCAACGCAACGGACGCCCGGTGGGGCGACGGGCATTTGCTCACGACACACCCCGATCCGGACGGCCGGGTCAGCGTCGTCGTCGACGGCCGGACCGTCGAGCACGTGCGCACCGACCAGGCGAAGGTCTATCCGGGTCAGATCAACGCGCGTTACGCGGTCTGGACGGCGGGCGGAGCCGGGCACTTCTACGTCGAGCGCTATCGACTGGGCGACGGTCGCATCGACCGGGTCCCCGGGGGCGACTACGCGCACCCGCAGTACGGCGCGGCCGTGGACGCAGGCGGCGCCGTCTACTACGCGCGCAGTGGCTTTGGCTGCGGCGGGGCGACGCTCTACCGCTGGCGGCACGGGCGAGTGACGCGCCTCGCGTCGCTCGCGCGCTCGCAGGACTACTCCGCGAGCTGGTACGCGGGCGGCTCGCTCTACTTCGACCTCGGGGATTGCTCCGGACGGACGCAGCACCTGGTTAGGCTCCCGCTCGCATGATCGACCTTCGCTCCGACACGCAGACGAAGCCATCGCAGGCGATGCGCGAGGCGATGGCGACCGCCGAGGTCGGCGACGAGCAGGAACGCGAGGACCCGACCGTGCTCGAGCTCGAGCGCCGGGGCGCGGAGCTGCTCGGCCACGAGGAGGCGGTCTACCTTCCGACCGCGACGATGGGGAACCAGATCGCGCTGGCGATCCTCGGGGAGCGCGGGACGGAGCTCGTCGTCGAGGAGACCGCGCACATCATGGTGCACGAGCTCGGCGGCGCGGCCATGCACTCCGGACTGCAGACGCGCGGGCTGCCCGGCGTCCGCGGCAGGCTGACCCCGGATCAGCTGCGTGCGACGATGCGCGCCGACGGCACGTTCCACACGCCGCGCACGTCGGTGCTCGCGATCGAGAACCCGCACAACACACACGGCGGCACGGTGTGGCCGCTCGACGAGCTGCGCGAGCTCGTCGACACGGCGCGCGGCTTCGGCGTGCGCGTGCACCTCGACGGCGCGCGGCTGATGAATGCGGCCGTCGCGTCGGACGTCCCCGCAACCGAGATCGCCGGGCTCTTCGACACGGCGACGCTCTGCCTGTCGAAGGGGCTCGGGTGCCCGATGGGGGCACTGATCGCCGGCTCGCAGGAGCTCATGCATCGCGCCAGGTTCGAGAAGCACCGCTTCGGAGGCGCGCTCCGGCAAGCCGGGATCGTGGCCGCGGCGGGCCTGTACGCGCTCGACCACAACGTCGAGCGGCTGGCCGACGACCATGCCCGCGCCCGACGGCTCGCCGAGGGCTGGGCCGCCGCGGGGCTGCCCGTCGACCTCGAGCTGGTGCAGACGAACTTCGTGCAGGTCGACGTCGGCGCGCTCGGGCTGTCTCAGCGCGATGCGCTCGACCGGGTCGCCGAGGCCGGCGTACGCCTCTCGCGCACCATGAAGGCGGGAGTACTGCGCGCGGTCACGCATCTCGACATCACCGACGACGATGTCGAGCGCGCGCTCGAGGCGGTGCCGCAGGCGCTCGGAGCGCGCGTGCATGCCTGACACGCAGGCGCTCGACCGCATCCTGCAGGAACGCCAGGCCGACCGGCTCCCGTCGGTTGCGGCGGCCGTCGTGCATAAGGGGGAGCAGGTGTGGTCGAACGCCGTCGGAACCGCGGACTACGACGAGGACCGCGAGGCGACGCCGGACACGCAGTACCGCGTCGGCTCGGTCACGAAGACGTTCACCGCGACGGCGATCATGCAGCTGCGCGACGCGGGCGAGCTCGACCTCGACGACCGGCTCGAGCAGCACCTCGACGGGATCGCGAACGGCACGCCGACGATCCGCCGCCTGCTCTGCCACCTCTCGGGCCTGCAGCGCGAGGCGGGCGAGATGTTCGTCACGGGCGAGTCGCCGACGGAGGACGAGCTGATCGCGTCGATGAGCGAAGTCGAGTTCGTGCTCGGACCCGCGCAGGCACATCACTACTCGAACCTCGCCTTCGCGCTGCTCGGGCAGGTTGTCGCGCGGAAGAGCGGCAGGCCCTACACGTCGTACGTCGACGAGCGCATCATCCAACCGCTCGGTCTGACGCGCACGTCGTGGGCGCCGAGAGCGCCGAAGGCGCAGGGCTATCTCGTCGACGAGTACGCGCGCACGGTCTGGAAGGAGCCGGAGACGGATCTCGCGGGCACCGCGGCGGCCGGGCAACTGTGGTCGACCGTGGAGGACCTCGGGCGCTGGGCAACGTTTCTCGCCCGCGGCGCCGACGGCGTGCTCGACGCGAAGACGAACGAGGAGATGTGGTTCCCGCAGCTCATGTACTACCCGCACGAGTGGGTGCTCGGCTGGGGCCTCGGCCTGATGCTCTTCAATCACGAGGGAACGATCTACGGCGGTCACGGCGGCGCGATGGCGGGCCACCTCGCCGGCGTCTACGTGGACCGCAAGACGCAGACGGGCGCCGCGGCCCTGACGAACTCCGGCACACGCGGCGACATGGACCTGCTCGCGGTGACACTCGCCGCGCGGGCGAGAGAGTTGTGGCCGGAGCCGATCGAGCCGTGGCGGCGGGAGGACGAGCCGCCCGCCGACGTGCGCGCGATCCTGGGTCGCTGGTGGTCGGAGGGGAGCGAGTTCGTCTTCTGGTGGGAGGGTGCCGCGCTGCAGGCGAAGGTCGTCGGCACGCTGCCCGGCCGGGGCGAGACGACGTTCGAGCGCGAGGCTGACGGCTGGCGCGCCTCCGCGGGCCGCGAACGCGGCGAACGGCTACGCGTTGACGGAGACCGGCTGATCTGGTCGGGCTACGCGTTCACGCGGGCTCAGGAGCCGTTCAAGGCGTAGTCAGCTCAGGTAGTACGCGACGACCATCAACACGTAGGCGCCGATCAGGACGAAGCCCTCCCAGCGTCGCGAGCGGCCGTCCCACACGACCCACGCGGCGAACGCCGCCGCAGCCGCCATCGTCACGACCTCGACGGCGCGGAAGGACAGCGGCAGCCCGCGTCCGGCGAGCCACGAGAGCAGACAGACCGCAGGCGTTACGAAGACCGCGACCTGCATCGACGACGTGATCGCGATCTCCGTGGCGAGCGTCGTGTTCCCGCGCCTCGCGATCACGACGGCGCCGCCGTGCTCCGCTGCATTCCCGACGATCGCGACGATCACGACCGCGATGAAGAACTCGTCGAGGCCGACTGCCTTCCCGAAATGGTCGAGTGAGTGCACCAGGATCTCGGAGACGAACGCCGTTGCAACCGTCGCGACCGCGAGCACCGCGATCGACACCGGCAACGGCCACACCTCCGGCGACGGCTCGCCGCGCTCCGTCGCGCGGTGGATGCGCAGATTACGAATCGTGACCACGAGGTAGCCGATCAGGAGAACGACCGACACGGGGATCGAGAGGAGATAGAGCGAGTGGCGCTCGTGCGAGCCGCCGTTCCACGAGATCGCGGACGGAAGCGCGATCAACGCGACCGCGCCGAAGACCGCGAACAGCTGCCAGCGCAACGAGCGCGCGTCGAGCCTGCCGTCCCCGCCGGCGATCATCGCCGCGCCCAGCACGAGCAGGATGTTGGAGACGACGGAGCCCGTGAGCGAGCCACGCACGACGCCGGGCAGGTTGTCCGCGACCGCGAACAGCGCGATGATCAACTCGGGCGCGTTGCCGAAGCTCGCGTTCAGGAAGCCGCCGACGCCGGGGCCGGTGTACTCCGCCGCCTGGTCGGTCGCCTCGCCGATGATCCACGCCAGCGGAATCAACGCGAGCGCGGCGAGCACGAACAGCGTCGTCTCGTCGAGGTCGAAGACGAAGCGCCCGAGGATGGCGGCAGGCGTCAGGGCAAAGGATGCCCAGAGGATCCTGTGCGCCACGGTCGCTAGCCTAGCCGCGCCGTGATCGAGGCCGTCCTCTTCGACTGGGTCGATACGCTCGTGCAGTTCACGTGGGACGACGAGCTGCTGGAAGAGGCGCATCGCGTCGCCCTCGCTGCGACCGGGAGCGCCGACGAGCCCGCGTCGTTCACCTCCCGCTACCGGCGGCTCGTGCTGGAGAACGCGACTCCCGGCGACGACTACCGCGACCTGCTGCGCGCGCTCGGGGTCGCCGACGTCGACCGTTTCATCGAC
>JABFWJ010000331.1 GCA_013362295.1 Thermoleophilia bacterium | reverse complement strand
GCGTCCTCCCATGCCTCGCCGTTCCGATAGACGTGGTCGATGAACACGCGCGCCGGATTCCAGTTGTCTTCCTCACGAGGGAGCCGCGTCCCTCGCTCGACGACGACGGTGCGCACGCCCCGCTCGCCGAGCGCGCGCGCGAGCGTCCCTCCGCCCATGCCCGATCCGATCACGGCGACGTCTGCCTCGATCTCGTCCGGGCGCGTCACTTCACGGACCCCGACGTAAGCCCCTGGACGAAGAACCGGCCCAGTCCGAGATACGCAAGCCCGGTCGGAAGCGCCGCGATGAGCGCCCCTGCCATCACGACGTTCCAGTTCACGGTCTGCGTGCCCGAGAGGTTGTTCAGCGCGGCGGTGACGGGTTGGATCGTGGGGTTGGGGATGACGACGAGACCGAAGAGGAAGTCGTTCCAGATGTTCGTGAACTGGAAGATGCCCGCGACGACGAAGCCCGGAATCGAGACGGGGAGAATGACCGACCGATAGGTGCGGACGATGCCCGCGCCGTCGATCGACGCGGCCTCGACGAGCGCCCTGGGGATCGAGACGTAGTAGTTGCGGAAGATCAGCGTCGTGATCGGGATGCCGTACACGACGTGGACGAGGATCAGTCCGGGGATCGTCCCGTATAGCCCGACGAACTGGAGGAACTTGACCATCGGGATCAGGATCGACTGGTAGGGGATGAACATCCCGACGAGCATCAACGTGAACATCAGGTTGCTCAGCCGGAAGGTGAACTTCGACAGCAGGTAGCCATTGAAGGAGCCGATCAGTGACGAGATGACTGTGGCCGGGACGACCATGATGACGCTGTTCACGAAGTTCGGCGACAGCTTCGACCAGGCTTCGCGGATGCCGTCGAACGACAGCGGATGCGGTAGCTGCCACATCGTGAGGACGTCTGCGTGCGCCGGGGTCTTGAAGGCGGCAGTGATCATCACGTAGAAGGGCGCGGCGAAGAACGGGACCATCAGAATGAGCAGCGCGAACTGCCACCGGCGTGCGTGCCGTCCGTGGCGGACGTGCGCGGGGGGCGCCTTCCTGCGTCGACGGGCTACCCGGCGGGAGGTGGTTGCGAGCGCGCTCATCTACGCCGTCTCCTGTGGGCCGCGCCGGGCGAGATACGGGACGACGACGAGGGTCACGAGGACGAGCATCACGAGCGATGCAGCTGCGCCGATGTTGTACTGGAGGGCCTTGAACATCGTCTCGTAGACGAAGATGCCGGGCATGTCGGTCGCGAAGCCGATGCCGCTGCCGGACATCGCGTAGATGAGGTCGAACATCTTCAACGCGACGTGCGTCAAGATGACCACGGTCGTGAGCGCGAAGGGTCGCAGCAGCGGGATGACGACGGAGACGTAGTAGCGCGGCCCCGACGCCCCGTCGATCATGGAAGCCTCGCGGACATCCTCGGGGATGGATGCGAGGCCGGCGAGGAACATCGCCATCGCGAAGCCCATCAACTGCCAGGAGGCGGCGAGGACGACGGCGACGAGGGCGAGCGGGATGCCGAGCTGGACCTGGATGATGTGGCCGCCGGGAATGATCCGCTCCAGCAAGCTACTGACGTCCCCGACGACGACCGGGCTGCTAGTCCAGTCGGGTTGGAGCGCGTGTCCGGTCAGGTGCTGGTAGGCAGAGGAGACGCCGCTCGTGCGCAGCAGCAGGTTGATCCCGGATTCCGGGTTGAACAACCAGCGCCACACGACACCGGTCGCGATGAACGACAGCGCATAGGGCAACAGGAAGAGCCCGCGGAAGAAGCCCCTCGCCCAGAGCAGGTTGTGCACGAGCACCGCGAGGAAGAACCCCGCGACGACCGACAGCGTCAGGAAGAACAGTGTGAACACGACCGTGTTCCGGAGATCGGCCTGGAAACGGCCGTTGTTGATCAGCGCGTCGAAGTTGGCGTAGAGCGGGTCGGTGGTGCTGAAGTCGGCCTTGCCCGGCTTCCAGTTCGATGAGAGGGCGACCCCGACCGTGTACGCGATGAACACGTACACGAAGATCGAGACGATGAGGAAGCTCGGCGCGAGGAGCAGCGCGGCCTGAGGCACGCGGCGGCGCCGGCGACGCTGACGACAGGCCACGACCCTCGGCGTCGTCACCGCGTCGGGCATGACTGGGTTGGTCGTTGAGGTCCTCGCCTCCTCTTATCAGGACCCCGAGGGCCGCCGCCCGCAAGCGGCGACCCTCGTCGTGTCGTGTTACTTCCCCGCCGCGATCGCGGCGTCCATCGCTGTGCCGAACTTGCCGGCATCGTGGTTCGCCTCGAGCAGGGTCACAGCGTCGGAATACGCCTGACCGACCGAGGCCTTGACGGACGCCTGGCCGTGGATCAGCGACGGGACCTTCACGCCCTTCGCGAGGACCTTCGCCGCGCCGCGCTGGTACGGGCCGTACGACGACACGTTCACGTCCGAACGGACCGGGGCGGATCCCTTCAACCTGTTGAAGGCGAGCTGAGCCTGCGGCGACATGATCGCCTTCGCCCACGCCTGCGCCGCCGCCGGGTTCTTGCTGCCCTTGCCGACAACGAAGGCGTCGCCGACCGTGACGAACGTCGAGGGGTTCCCGATGATCGTGTAGCCGAAGTCCTTGCCGTCGACCTGCTTCCACTTGACCTTGAGCTCCCCGTAGGCCCAATCGCCCATCACGTTCATCGCGCACTTACCCGATGCGAGCAATCCGACCGCGCCGGCCCAGTCCTGCGACTTGTGATCGCTGTTGGTCCAGCCGAGTGCCGTATTGAAGTGGCCGACGACGGCTGCGACCTGCGGGCTGCTCCACTTCACGCTTCCGTTGAGAAGCCCGGTCCAGCCGGAAGCGCCGACCTGACCGACAATCATTTCCTCGAGCAGCTGCCCTGCGGTCCAGATGTCCTTGTCGCCGAGGCACAGCGGGGTGATTCCCTTGCCCTTGAGCGAGGTGGCGACGCCCGCCAGCTTCGCCCACGTGGTGCTCGGCCCCAGAGTCACACCCGCGCGCTTGAAGAGCGCCTTGTTGTACCAGACGACGTTCGCCCGGTGGGTGTTCACGAGGACGGCGTAGATGTGGCCGTTGTAGGTCATGCTCTTGATCAGCGCGGCGGGCACGGTCTTACGCCAGCCGTTGACCGCATAGAGACTGTCCAGCGGCTCGAGCACACCCTGCGCGACGTAATCCGCGAGCTCGCCGCCGGGGTGCGTCTGCCATGTCTCCGGGATGTCGCCGCCGCCGAGCCGGGTCGCGAGGACCTGTTTGGCATTCGTGCCCGCGCCGCCCGCCACCGCTGCGTTGACGATCTGTATCTCCGGGTTGGCCTGCTTGGTCGCCTTGAACAACTGCTGCAGGGCTGCGTTCTCCGATCCCGAGGTCCACCATGAGAACACTTCGAGCTTGCCGCCGGCGGCCGCCCCCTTGTTCGGGGACGAGCTCGCAACGCTCGCGCCGAGCGCGGCGAGCCCCACGGCGACGATCGCGGTCGCTACCTGCTTGCGTGACATTCCTCCTCCTTCCGTTCTCGTCCGCTGCCGGACGTCGTCGTGGTCCCGGCCGGCAGCTGCCGCCCGGACTCGCGCTGGAACGACTCCCACACCCCGCCGAGGCACTTGTCGAGCGCCTCGACGAAGAAGTAGTCGCCCCACATCACGCTTTCGTCGACGCCGAGCCCCTTGGCTTCGTGATACGAGCCGTGCCTGAGCACGCCCTCCCACGCGGGGTCGTCGGACGCCAGAAACGGTGGTTCGCACAGGCCGCGCAGCACCGCGAACGCGTAGTCGCGATAGCCGGTGCCGCGAGTGCTGTCAGGGACGAGCGCAGCGAGCTGCAGCAGTCCGCTCGCCGCGATCGCCGCCGCCGAGCTCTCGTACGCAACGACGGGATCCGGCTCGTCCCAGTCGTTCGGGGGAATCCCGCCGGCACCGGTGCGCTCGATGTAGTAGTCGGCGCAGTGCATCGCCGTGTCGAGGTACCGGGGCTCGCCCGTAAAGGCGTAACAGGTGCCGAAGCCGTAAAGAGCCCAGGCCTGGCCGCGCGCCCAGCTGGAGTCGGAGCGCCAGCCCTGCTGCGTCGATTGGCGCAGGAACGCACCACTCTCGAGATCGAAGATCCCCTCGTGCGCGGTGCTGCCGTCGCCGCGGACGAGATACCTGCGCGTGCTGAGGCAGTGCGTGTCGACGATCCGCCGCAGCTCCGCGTCGTCGGCGCGCTCGGCGGCGTAGAAGATGATCCCGACGTTCATCATGATGTCGATGAACGTGCTGTCGGGCGCGAGGAACGACCGGAGCAGGCCGGCCTTCTCGTCGAAGCGCAGCCCCATCGTGCGGCCGGCCCGAACGACGACGTCGTCGAGGTCGTCCCGACCGGTCAGCGTGTGCCAGCGCCGCCACGTCGGCCAGAACGTGAAGCCGAGGTCGTGCACCTGACGGTCGTGCTCGCGCCCCTTCAGCTTGAGCGAGTAGTTCTCCGCCCGTGCGCGCCAATCGGCCGAGCCGGTGCGCTCGGCGAAGATCCACATCTGGCCCCCGAGGAACCCTTCGCACCAGTTCGTCCACGCTTCCTTGCCGTGGCGCCACTTGCCGCACTCGGTGTAGAGGGGGAAGTAGTCGGGGTCGCGAGTAACAAGCGCGTCGACCTTCTCCTGGGCGACGTCGAGTGCGCGCGCCGCCATGTCGCGCACGTCGTCGGGGACAGTGCGGAGGGTCACGCGGCGTCTCCGGTCGGCACCCACATCGTGCGGGGACCGGTATGGATGGTGACGGTCTTGAGTTCCGTGAACTCGTCGATCGCGTGCCGGCCGAGCTCGCGGCCGATCCCGCTCTGCTTGTAGCCCCCGAAGCTCAGTTCGGGGAAGCCGTCCATCCAGCAGTTGACCCAGACCGTCCCTGCGCGGGCTCCGCGGGCGAAGGTGAGCGCGCTGTCGATGTCGCGTGTCCAGACGCCGGCAGAGAGTCCGTACACGGTCGAGTTGGCGATCCCGATCGCCTCGTCAATGCCGTTGAACCGGATCGCTGATAGCACCGGGCCGAAGATCTCCTCGCGCGCGATCGACATCGACGGAGCAACGTTCGCGAACACGGTCGGCTCGTAGAAGCGGCCGGCCGGCGTCTCCATGCGGTCGCCGCCGAGCACCAGGTCGGCGCCGTCGGCCTTCCCCTCCGCCACGAGCCGTTCGATCGTGGCCAGCTGCTCCGGGCTCGCGATCGCGCCGACGAGCGTGTTGTCGTCGAGCGGATCGCCGACCGGAACGTCGCGGGCGCGGTCGACGACGCGCTCGAGCAGTTCGTCGGCGATCGCCGCGTCGACGAGGAGCCGGCTGCCGCTGTTGCAGCACTCGCCCTGATTGAAGTAGACGCCGAACACGACAGCGTCGACCGCCGCGTCGAGATCTGCGTCGGCCATGACGATCTGCGGGTTCTTGCCCCCGAGTTCGAGACCCACTCGCTTGAGTGTCCGGGCTGCGGCCGTCATCACCTTCGAGCCGACCTCGGTCGAGCCAGTGAAGGTGACCATGTCGACGTCGGGATGCTCGGCCAGCCGCGCCCCGACGGGTCCGCGGCCGGTGACGACGTTCAAGACACCGTCCGGGACGCCGGCCTCGCGCACGAGCTCTCCGAGGACGACCGTCGTTCCCGGCGTCAGGTTGCTGGGCTTGATGACCGCCGTGCAGCCGACGGCGAGCGCGAACGGAACCTTCTGGCTCGCGATCAGCAGCGGGAAGTTCCACGGCGTGATCACGCCGACGACACCCACCGGCTCGCGCATGGTGAGTCCCAAGTAGCGCTCGCCGAGCGCGTTGTGCGCGTCGCCGTAGGCGTGTTGAGCAAGCGTGGCCGCGTACCACCAGAGCTCCGCGGTCGCGCTCATCTCGCCCCGCGCCTGCGAGATCGGCTTGCCGCTCTCGACCGCCTCGATGTAAGCGAGCCGCTCGCTGTGCTCGTCGATCAGTTCCGCCACGCGGCGGAGAGCCCGCGCCCGCACCGCCCCGCTTTCGCGCGCCCACGCGCCGTGGTCGAAGGCGTCTCTCGCGGCCTCAACCGCACGGTCGACGTCCTCGGCGCTGGCGGATGGGTAGCTGCCGACGACAACATCGTGGGCGGGGCTCTCGCGTACGAAGCGGTCGCCGCTCATCGCCTCGGCGGGCTCGCCGGCGATCAGCATCGTGTATTCGGTCGCAGTCAGTGTCATCGTCAATCTCCCTTGAACGTGGGGGTGCGCTTCTCTCGAAAGGCGGCGATGCCCTCGCCCAGGTCGCCGGTCGTCGCCGAGACCGCGCTTCCGAGCGCTTCGAGCACCTCGGTTCTCCGCTGGCCGTCGCCGTGCGCCGCGAGGATCTGCTTGGCAAGGGCGACCGCGATGGGGGCGCGGGAGCAGAGCGCATCGCGGTACGTCGCGACGAGTGTCGGCATGTCCGACCTCGGTGCGCAGTCGGAGAGCAGTCCCCAAGACACCGCCTGCGCCGCGTCGATCGGCATCCCAGTCAGGACGAGTTGCCGGGCGCGCGCGTGCCCCACTGCGTCGATCAGTCGTCCGGTGCCGCCCCAGCCCGGCAGCGTGCCGAGGCCGACCTCGGGACAGCCGACCGAGGCGTCCGCCACGGCCAGGCGAAGATCGCAGGCCAGCGCCAGCTCCAGCCCGCCGCCGAACGCGTTCCCGTTCAGCACGGCGATCGTCGGCAACGGCAGAGCGGCCAGACGGCCGAACACGCGATGCCCGAGCGGCACCCAATCGCGCCATGCAGCATCGCGGTCCTGCCCGGCGAAGGAATCAAGATCTGCGCCGCTCGAGAAGGCCGCCTCGCCGGCACCCGTGACGATCACGACACGCACGCTGCGGTCGGCTTCGATCTGGCCGAGGGCCTCCTCGAGCGCGAGGAGCATCTCCACGGTCAGGGAGTTCCGCTTCGTCTCGCGATCGAGAGTGACGGTCCTGACGACGCCCGTGCTCGTGACGTTCACGGCGCGGTCGCTCACTGCGACACTCACTCCGGCACCCCGTTCAGGTGCAGCCCGAGCGGCAAATCGCAGAACAGCTTCCGGTCCATCGTGGCGAGGTCATCGGCGACTTGAAGCGGAATGGGCGCGACGTCGAGCACGTGCCGGCTGAGGTCGATGCCCGGAGCGATCTCGGTCACGGTGAGTCCGCCGGGGCGAAGCTCGAGCACACAACGCTCGGTGACGAACACGACCTGCTGCCCGGTCTCGAGTGCGCGGCGTCCGCTGAACGTGACTTGAGCCACCTCGGGGACGAACTTCGGCACCGCGCCGTCCTCGACGATGCGCAAGCGGCCGTCGCCGACTTCGATGGTCCGCCGACCGGCGTTGAAGTAGCCGCTGAAGACGATCCGGGGGGCAGCGGAGGTGATGTCCGCGAAGCCGCCCACACCCGCCGAGACGTGTGTCTTGCTCGGGAGCAGCGAGACGTTGACGTTGCCGCGCTGGTCGACCTCCATGAACGACAGGCAGGCGGCGTCGAACCCACCGCCCTGCAGCAACGTGAACTGATCCGGGCTCTGGAGAATCGCGTCGGCGTTGTGCGCGCACCCGAACGCGAACCCGGTCAGCGGGAATCCGCCGATCGGGCCCTGCTCGATCACCCAGGTGACATCCTCCTCGCAGCCCTCCTCGAGCAGGACACGGGGTATCCCGGAGGAGAGCCCGAAGCCGAGGTTCACGACCCAGCCTCGGCGCAGCTCGGACGCGGCGCGGCGGGCAATGACCTTCTCGAGTCCCCATTCCAGCGCCTCGACATCGCCGTTGGGTACGACGAGCTCGCCCGAGAGCGCCGGGTCGTAGAGCGTCTGCGTCGTCTGAAGCTGGTCGGGCACGACGACGACGGCGTCGACGATGATCCCCGGCACGCGCACTTGCTGGGGCGGGATCGACTCCGCCTTGACCAGCCGTTTCACCTGCGCGATGACGAGGCCGCCGTGGTTGTGCGCGGCGTACGCCTGGTCGAGTGCACCGAGCGGCGAGCCCTCGTGCTCGGTGCTCAGGTTGCCGTGCTCGTCGGCACTCGTTGCGCGAATGATCGCGACGTCGGGTGTCAGCGCCGGGTAGAAGAGCCACTCCTCGCCGTCGAACTGCTCGACACGGACAAGACCGTCGGGTGACGTGCCGTTCAGCGCCCCGCCTTGACGGCGCGGGTCGACGAACGTGTCCAGTCCGACCTTGCTCAGCACGCCCGGCTGGCGTGAGGCGCCGGCCCGGTGCATCTGGAAGATCGAGCCGCTCGGCAGGTTCCAGGCCTCGACCTCGCCGGCGTTGATCATGCGGCGGATCGCGGGCGGCTCCATCGACGAAGGGCCGCTCGGGAAGGAGCCGGCGATCACACGCGACAGCAGCCCAAGCTGCGCCAAGTGATCGATGCCCTTGATGCCGTACATGTCTCCGGCTGCGATCGGGTGGATGGCCGTGATGCCGCGAGGAGAGCCGCTGGCGCGGAACCGCTCCCCGATCGCCGCCAGCGTCGCATCGGGGCATCCAAGGCCGGAGGAGGAGCTGATGGTGACGACCCCGCCGTCCTCGATCAGTGCGGCGGCCTCCTCGGGCGTTAGCACCGGAACCGCCTTGCCGTTGCGCGCCGGCCGCACGCTCACGCCGCCACCTGGAAGACGGGACGCTCGGCCGAGCCGGTGCGTGCGGACTCGAGCGCGGCGAGGGCGATCGCCAGTGACGCGGCACCGTCCTCACCAGTCGCAGCAGGGCGCCCGTCGCCCTTGGCGGCGGCGGCGAACTCCCGGAGCGCGACGACGTAGAGGTCTTCGCGCTCGCCGACCTCGACGTGCTCGTCCCCGCTCGAAGTGCGCACGACCACCGTTCCAACCGGGTCCTGCGTCAGCACGCCGATCGCGTAGATCGAGCCGAGCCGGCCGTGTACCTCGACGGCGGTGTCGGCGTAGGGGACGGTAAACGTCTCGTGCGTCGTGGCGAGCGCTCCGCCGCGCAACCGCGCCACGGTCATCGCCGCGTCCTCGACCTCACCGTCGGCTAGACCCGAGTTCGCGACGAACGTTGCCACCTGTTCGACCTCCGCCCCGGTCACGAATCGGACCACGTCCGCGTTGTGGACGGCGATGTCGAGGACGACGCCCGCCCCGGGGATAGATCGATCTAAACGCCAGCCGCGCAGACGCTCCGGCAACACCACGGCGTGGTTGACCCGCACCGACACGATCTCGCCGATCCGGCCGTCCGCGACCAGCCGCGCGACCGTGCGCAGCGTCGCGGCGCAGCGCAGATGGTGATTGGTGCCGAGCACGACGTCGGCCTCGCGCGCAGCAGCGATCATGGCGAGCGCGTCGTCGACCTCGAGCGCGAGGGGCTTCTCGCACAGGACGTGACGTCCGGCTCGCATCGCTTCGATGGCCTGATCGCGATGAAAGGCGTTCGTCGTGCTGATGTAGACGGCGTCCGCGTCCCACGCCAGCGCATCGCCGAGCGCGTCGGTCTGGCGTGCGAGACCGTTCGCGACTGCATACCGCTCGGCGCGCTCGGCCGACGAGCTCATGACGCCCACTACCTCGTGGCCGACCTCGCGCATCGCGGGAATCACCCGCGTGGCGGCGATGTCACTCGCACCGATCAACGTCCAGCGCATGCTCACCCGCCCTTCGCCGGTGAATCGTCGCCGCAGCCGCAGCTGCTGCGGACGACGAGCCGGGCTGGACTCATCAGCTCGACGTGCTCGCCGCGTTCGTCAGGCGGGCGCATGAACAACTCCGCAGCGCGCGCGCCGATGCCCGCAGCATCGCTGTCGACCGTGGTCAGAGGAGGCTGCTCGAAGCGCGATGCCTGGATGTCGTCGAAGCCGATCAGTGCGACGTCATGCCCGACCACCAGCCCCGCATCGCGTACCGCTGCCGCGACGCCGAAGGCGACGATGTCGTTGTAGGCCTGGATTCCTACCGGCAGCGTCGCCGTGCGCAGCAGATCGACTGTTGCCGCGTAGCCACCCTCCCGCGTCGGCGGGCTCGGAATCGACACGAGCAGGGATGGGTCGAAGCCGCGCCCGACGAGTCCCGCAGTGAGACCCCGCGCCCGCTCGCGGCGAGGCGATCCGTCCACGCCGCCCACGAACGCTACCGTCGCGACGCCGTGGTCGAGCAGATGCCCCGCGGCTGCGCGCGCGCCGGCCTCGTTGTCGGAGCCGACATAACTCGCAGCGGCGCCGGGCACCCGCCGCGTACAGAGAACGACATTGACGCCGTTGCGCGTCAACCGTTCGATCGCCGATGCAGGCGTGCCGGCGACCGCCGTCAGAATGACGCCGTCGACCCGGTACTCGAGCAGCTGGTTGAGCAGCCGCTCCTGAGTCGCAAGGCTTTCGGAGTGCTGCCCCAGGATCGCCAATCGTCCCGTCTCGGACAGCACCGACTCCACCCCCGTCGTGATCTCGGCGAAAAACGGGTTGCCCACGGAGGTGACCACGAGCCCGACGGAGGCCGACCGCTGGCTCCGCAGACTCGCAGCGACCCGGTCGTAGACGTAGCCGAGCCGCTCGGCCGACAGCAAGACCCGCTCCCTCGTCTCAGCCGCGACGAGCGGGCTCTCGCGCATGACAAGCGAGACGGTCGCGCGGGAGACGCCTGCGTCGGCTGCGATGTCAAGGAGGGTGATCCGTTTCGTCGTTTGCATGGCCGTCTTAGATCGATCTTAAGAACGAGCTAAGGGTTTGTGTATCGAATCTGGCGCCGTCCGGTCAAGCACTTGCAGTAG
>JABFWJ010000019.1 GCA_013362295.1 Thermoleophilia bacterium | reverse complement strand
GTCAGGGCGGGCGGCCTCGAACGGATACTCGAACCGCTCCACGACCCTTGCGTCGAGGTCCACCCGAACGCCGACGAGATGATCGGCCGCAAGCTTGATACCAAGGGCGTGGGCCGCGCCGCCGACGACGCCGAGGAGGATAGCCGGCCGGCCTCCCCGCGATGGCGCCTGGTCGACGACGTCGACGAGCCCGGCCGCGATCAACCGGCGCGTGACAGCGGTCACGGTCGCCGGACTGAGGGCGAGCCGCCGGGCGATCTCGCTCCGAGAGATCGGGCCTTCCCGGCCGATCAGCCGCAGTACGGCCGAGCGGTTGAGATCGCGAACGAGATTGGTCGAAGCCTTACGCATCGGGTTCCTTCGGAGACTAAATTTAGAGGTCGAACATACTTGCTCGACCGGCCGAAGTCAACCCGCCTTCGCACGCAGAAGCACGCACCGACGTTTGGCGCCAGGATCTGCCGCCTCTAGCTCGGCAGCTAGTTCCGGCTGCGCCCGATGATCTCGACCCGGTAGCCGTCCGGGTCGCGTACGAAGCAAAGCCACGAGCCGCCTTCGCTGACCTGGTACGGCGCCCCCTCGGGCTCGATGCCCTGTTCCGCGAGGCGTGCGAGCGTTCCGTCGAGGTCGTCGACGCCGATCGCGATGTGGCCGTAACCCGTGCCGAGGTCGTAGGTGCGCCCGTCGTGGTTGAACGTCAGCTCGAGCACCGACTGCTGCCCGCCGAGCGAGAAGAAGTAGTTCGTCGCTTCCTTCTCGCCGTTGCGGACGATGTCCATGTCGCGCTCGAACGTGAACCCGAGCGCCTCGTAGAACTTGCGGCTCTTTTCCGGATCGGTGATCCGAACCATCGTGTGCAGGAAGGTCGTCATGCGCGTGAGTCTACGGCGGCGCGGGTGGCATATGGTTACCCCACGTTGCGGCTCGTCTCGAGCGCCGCCGCCGCGCTCGCGGCGGCTTTGGTCGCACTGCCTTCGGCCGCCCTGTCGGCGGGCACCGTGAGCACTGCGCGGGAGCTCGTCGTCCCGATCCTCCTGTATCACCGCATCGACTTCCTCCGCCCGTCGCTACCGCCGATCACCCGTCGTCTCACGGTCGACCCGGGCGACTTCGCCCGGCAGATGAGCTGGCTGCAGGAGCATGGGTTCCACACGCTCACGCAGGAGCAGCTGCTCGAGGCGCTGTCGCGGGATGCCGCCCTTCCGAGCAGGCCGATCCTCATCACCTTCGACGACGGCTATCGCGACGTCCTCGGCAAGGCGTCGCACGTCCTCATGGGGCTCGGCTTCCGCGGGACGGACTACGTGATCTCGGGGCGCCTCTCGGGCGAGGACTCGAGCTTCCTCACCGTTCCCGAGCTGCGCGTCCTAGAGCAACGCGGGATCGAGATCGGCTCGCACACCGTGACGCACGCTCCGCTCGCCGAGCTCGGCAACGCCGAGGCGCTCGCTCAGCTCGTGAGCTCCCGCCGCATGCTCGAGGAGGCACTCGGCCACGCGGTGCCCTGGCTGGCGTACCCCTACGGCTCGTACGACGATCGCGTCGTCGCCCTCGCGGCTCAGGCCGGCTACCGGCTCGCGGTCACCATGCGCCCGGGCGCCTGTCAGAGCTCGAGCCGTCCGCTCGAGCTCGAGCGTCTCGAGGTTCTCGACTCGACGGGCGTCGACGGGCTCGCCGCGCTGCTCAGCCGCGGGTGCTGAGCGGAGCGCCGCGCTCGAGCAGCCTGGCGGTCGCGTCGCGATGGCGCGCCTCCGCATGCTCGTGGTAGCGCGCGCGATGCTCGGACGCGGATGCGGGCGCTTCGAACTGCTCGAGGAACGCGAAGATGTCCCGCGTCCCGACGTAGAGGTCGCCCTCCACGTCGAGCACCGGGATCGAGTCGGTCCCGCTGCGGTCGACGAGGTCGCTCCGCTGCTCGGGCCACGGCGCGACCTGGCGTGCGACGAAGTCGATCCCCAGCTCGGTGAGGCGCTCGCGGACCGCGGACGAGTACGGGCACCACTCGGCCTGGTAGAGGCTGATCACGGCTCGAGGTCTTCCCGCAGGAGTGAAAACAGAACGGCGTCCTGCCACTCCCCGTGCCGCAGGTAGGCCTTGCGCTTCACGCCCTCGCGGACGAAGCCGACCCGCTCGGAATGCCGGATCGCGCGCTCGTTGAAGCCGTAGCAGGCGAGCTCGAGCCGGTGGAAGCCGCGCTCGAGCAGCAGGTAGCGCTGAAACCGGCGCGCCGCCTCGTCGGCGATGCCCCGCCCGCGAAAGGCGGGATCGACCGCGAGCCCGCCGATCCGCGCGATCGCGTGCGCCTCGCTGACGCGGTCGTAGCCCATCGTCCCGACCCGCTCGCCGTCCAGCTCGATGATCATCCGCCCGGTCTCGTCGGGCTCCTCCTGCGACCGCTCGACCTGCGCACGCATCGCGTCCCAGTCGCGCGGCCCGCGGCCGCCGAGGAACGGCTCGGTGTCCTCGTCGGTATACAACTCGACGAGCCAGTCGACGTCGTCGACGGTCGCGCGGCGGAGCGAGATCACGGCTCGGGCGAGGCGGAAGCGAGGCGGGTCTGCAGCGACGCGCCGATGCGGCCGCGCTGCTTGCGCGTCCCGAGCGTCACGCCGCCGAGGATCAGCAGCAGGCCGGCGAGCGCGGTCATGCCGACGCTCTCGCCGAGGAAGACGGCGCCGTAGGCGAGCGCGACGGGCGGCACGAGGTACGTGACGAGGGCGGCGTAAGCCGCGCCGGCCCCCGCGATGATCGTGAAGAACAGCAGGTAGGCCGCCGCGGTGCCGAGCACGCCCAGGACGGCGACGGACGCGAGCGACTTCCATCCCGGCACGGCGTCGGGCGCCTGCACGACCCCGAACGGCAACGCGGCGAGGGCGGCGATCGCCGACGTGCCGAGCGCCACCACCTGCGGGCGCGATTCGGAGAGATACCGCCGGGTGAGCAGGCCGCTGCCCGCATAACAGATCGCCATCCCGACGACGGCGAGCGCGCCGAGGATCTTTCCCTGCGGCTGCGCGCCGACGAGCAGGGCGACGCCCACGAAGCCGACGGCGATCCCGGCGAGCATCTGCCGCGTGACGCGCTGGTCGTGGAAGAACGCGAACGCGAGGAGCACGTTGAAGATCGGCACGGAGGCCTGCACGATCGACGCGAGGCCGGAGTCGATCCGGGTCTCGCCCCAGGCGAGGAGCCAGAACGGCACCGCGCTGTTCAGCAGGCCCACGACGGCGAGCGCCCGCCAGTGCAGCCCCAGCTCCCTGACGGTCTCGCGCCCCCCGACCAGCAGGGGGACGACGATCGCGAGCGTCAGGGCCGCGAGGCCCAGCCTGCCCAGGATCAGCACGGAGGGGTCGAGCTCGCGCACGGCGACCTTGATGAACATGAACGAGCTCCCCCAGATCAAAGCGAGCACGGTCAACATGAGTCCGTAGCGGCGATTCATCCAGCTGGTCCAACGACAGGAGAGCCCCTCATGTGAGATGCAACGCGCGGGCCCCGTCGGCGTATTTCAGACGGCGACGTCCGTCAACCGGCGCATCGCGTCGAGCTCCGGCTCGTAGACGTGCGCGGACTTCGCGTAGATCACGAGCGCGCCGACCGGAAGAGGCACCGCGGCGGCGACCTCGTGCTGCAGGCGGGCCAGCTCGACGAGGTTGCCGTAGGCCTTCTTCCCGAAGTCGAGCGAATGGGCGTAGACGACGAGGTCGAGCGCCCCCTCGACGCGCCAGAAGTCGAGCAGGGAGACGCAGGGGATGTACGACGTGTCGGCGAGCGGCTGCAGCGTCGTGATCGCCGCCGATCGAGTCTCGGGATCGGCGCGCAGCCTGTCGACGACCCACGCGATCTGGTCGCGGCCCTCGTAGTCGCGGAGACGGCGCGCGTACGAGCGCGCGCCGCCGAGCTCCGCCACGTCGTCGGGCTCAACGAAGTTGCGCCGCATCCAATCGAGCCAGGCCGGATCCGCGAGCGATGCGATCAGGTCGTCACGGGGATCGGGCCGCGCGACGCGGAGCGTGACCAGCGAGAGCTCCTTCGTCGGCTCCCCGTCGTAGGCCGCCTCGGCGCCCGCCTCCAGGATCCGGCGCGAGACCTCGAGCCAGGCCTCCCCGAGCGTCCCGGCTTCGACCACCTCCACGGAGGCCATCCTAGAGGCCGGATACAGTGGCGCCCTGAGCTCGGTCGCGGAACCACTCCATCGCAGCCTCGGCCTGACGGACCGTGAGTCCGACCGTATCCGCGAGCTGCTCGGGCGAACGCCCAACGACTTCGAGCTCGCCGTCTTCTCGCTCCTCTGGTCGGAGCACTGCGGCTACAAGCATTCCGCCCGTCTGCTCGGGCGGCTGCCCTCGCACGGCGAACGCGTGCTGCAGGGCCCGGGCGAGAACGCCGGCGTGATCGACCTGGGCGCCGGGGTCGCGGTCGCGTTCAAGGTCGAGTCGCACAACCATCCGTCTGCGGTCGAGCCGTTCCAGGGCGCCGCGACGGGCGTGGGCGGGATCCTGCGCGACATCGTCGCGATGGGCGCCCGCCCCGTCGCACTGCTCGACGGCCTGCGCTTCGGCGAGCCCGACTGGCACTTCAGGCGCGCGGTCGCCGGCATCGGCCACTACGGCAACTGCGTCGGCGTCCCCAACCTGGGCGGCGAATGCGCCTTCGACGACGCCTACGCGCTCAATCCGCTCGTGAACGCGATGTGCGTCGGACTGCTCCCGACCGAGCGCGTGCTGTCCGCGAAGGCGCAGGGCGCCGGCAACGCGCTCGTCCTCTACGGCGCGTACACGGGCCGGGACGGCATCGGCGGCGCCTCGGTGCTCGCCTCGCAGGACCTCGAGGGCTCGGACGAGAAGCGGCCGAGCGTCCAGATCGGCGACCCGTTCCGCGGCAAGGCGCTGATCGAGGTCTCGCTGGAGCTCGTCGAGCGCGACCTCGTGCGCTCGCTCCAGGACTGCGGCGCGGCGGGTCTGGCGTCGTCGCTCTCGGAGATGGCGCGCGACGTGGGCGTGGACGTGCACCTCGACCGTGTGCCGCTGCGCGAGGCCGACCTCGAGCCGTGGGAGATCATGATCTCCGAGTCGCAGGAGCGGATGGTCGCGGTCGTGGCTCCGGAGCGCGTCGACGAGGTGCGCGCGGTTTGCGCGCGCTGGGAGCTACCCTGCACGGTGATCGGCGAGGTCACGGAGCACGGCGAGCTGCGCGCGTTCTTCGACGACGAGATCGTCGGCTCGATCCCGGCCGCCTTCCTCACCGACGAGTGCCCGCGCTACGACGTCCCGACCGCGCCGCATCCCGTCGCCCCGGCGCCTGTCGCGGCGGTCAACCACGAGTCGAAGGCCTGGGTGTTCGAGCAGTACGACCACCTCGTCGGCTCGCGCACGGTCCGCCGTCCCGGGCTCGACGCGGCGGTGCTGCGCGTCGACGGCATCCGCGGCCTCGCCGTCTCGCTCGACGGGCCGCCCCTCGGCGAGCGCGACCCGTTCGCGGCCGGCTGGGGCGCCGTCATGGAGGCGGCATTGAACGTCGCCTGTGCGGGCGGCGAGCCGCTCGCCCTCACGGATTGCCTGAACTTCGGCAACCCGGAGAAACCGGAGATCGGCTGGGAGCTCGAGCAGGCGATCGAGGGCATTGGGCAGGCCGCGAACGAGCTCGGCATTCCGGTCGTCTCCGGCAACGTCTCGCTCTACAACGAGACCGGCGGGAGCCCGATCCCGCCGACGCCCGTCGTCGGCTGCGTCGGCCTCGTCCGCGACGTGACGCGCATCCCGTCGCGCTGGCGGAGCGGCGACACGGTCTACCTCCTGCGCGGCCGCGGCGCCGAGCTCGTCGACTTCGTGTGGCGGAACGCGCAGCGCTTCTCGCTTGCGCACGACGTCTCCGACGGCGGCCTCGAGCTCGCGCTGGCCGAGGCCGCTGCGTGGTCCAGGCTCGACTTTGTGTTGAGTCAACACAAAGTGCCGGGGGTAGGCGTCGTGGTCGCCGCGACCGGCCGGCCCGCCTGGGAGGACGTGGTCGAGCTGGGGACGGTCGCCTGATGTGCGGCGTGTTCGGTGTGCACGCTCCGGGGCGCGACGTGGCGCGGCTCTCGTACTTCGGCCTCTACGCGCTGCAGCACCGCGGCCAGGAGTCGGCGGGGATCGCGGTGTCCGAGGACGGGCGGCTGACCGCCGTGCGCGATCTCGGGCTCGTCCCGCAGGTCTTCGACGAGCGCACGCTCTCAGGCCTGCACGGCGAGTACGCGATCGGACACACGCGCTATTCCACGACCGGCGCGAACGCGTGGGAGAACGCGCAGCCGCTCCTCCAGCACGGTCGCGTGCGCACCGTCGCGCTCGGGCACAACGGCAACCTCGTCAACGCCGAAGAGCTGCGCGAGGAGGCGGGCAGGCCGCTCTCGTCGACCTCCGACTCGGAGGTGATCGCCGCGCTGATCGCCGACGACGAGCGCCCGCTCGCGCAGGCCGTCGCGGCGACGATGGCCCGGCTCGAAGGCGCCGCGACGGTCGTGGGCCTCGCCGACGGCAAGCTGTTCGCCTTCCGGGACGCGTTCGGGTTCAGGCCACTCGTGCTCGGACGCCTCGGGAACGACCCGGTCGTCGCGTCGGAGTCCTGCGCGCTCGACCTCGTCGGCGCGGCCTTCGAGCGCGAGGTCCGCCCGGGCGAGCTCGTGATCGCAGACGAGGAGGGTCTGCACTCCGTGCAGGCGCTCCCGCCGGCCGAGCACGGCGCGCTCTGCATCTTCGAGTTCTTCTACCTCGCGCGACCCGACACGCGGCTCGCGGGCGTCGAGGTGCACGGCGCGCGCGTGCGCATGGGCGAGCGGCTCGCCGCCGAGTCCCCGGTCGAGGCCGACCTCGTCCTGCCGATCCCCGACTCCGGCACGCCCGCCGCGATCGGCTTCGCGCGCGCGACAGGCATTCCGTTCAGCGAGGGCCTGATCAAGAACCGTTACGTCGGCCGCACGTTCATCCAGCCGGAGCAGGGCATGCGTGAGCAGGGGATCCGAATGAAGTTCAACCCGCTCGCGGAGGTCGCGGGCAAGCGCGTGGTCGTCGTCGACGACTCGATCGTGCGCGGCTCGACGACGCGGCAGATCGTGCAGATGCTGTTCGACGCCGGTGCGGCCGAGGTGCACGTGCGCATCTCGTCGCCCCCGGTCGTCTCGCCGTGCTTCTACGGGATCGACCTCGCGTCCGAGGACGAGATGATCGCCGCGCACTCGACGGTCGACGACGTGCGCGCGACGATCGGCGCGACGAGCCTGGCGTACATCTCGCTCGAGGGCCTGCAGGCGGCGACGCGGCGCCCCGCGGGTGCGCTCTGCCGCGCCTGCCTGACGCGCGAGTATCCGACGCGGGTTCCGGCAGACGCGGCCAAGCTGCGGTTCGAGCGCGTCTGATTTAGAACCCGTTTACTGTTCGAGCACGCGCGACGCTTTCGCGATCCCGCGCGACAGCATGTATGCCGAGGTCGTCCACTTGAGGAAGTCGACCCACGCGGACGCGTTCACGAAGTCGGAGATGCCGGCGACGATCGCGACGATGATCGCCGTCACGACCCACCAGACCCATTCCGCGTTGCCGGGGATCGGCATGCGCGCGCCGGCCGGCCATTGCGGACCGGCGGAATAGTTCGGTTGACTCTCCGGAGTCGTCATCGAATGCCTCCTTGCAGCGGTTGCGGCGAGGTTCAGCGCGGAGCGCCGAGATCCTCCGCCCGCCCGTACCGCACCGCCCGTTTAACCTGCCGGGGGTCGTAGCCCTCCTCGATGAGGCGCTGGCGCGTCTCGCCCTCGGCCGCCATGCGCAGGAAGAGCCAGGCGAGTGCGGCGAGCGTGACGATCGAGCCCTCGGCCATCATCACGACGCCTCCGAGGTTAAGGTCGTGCACCGGCGTGATCCCCCATTCCGGCGCGTGGCGGTAGACGCCGTAGAACGCGCTCGACGACCAGATGAAGACGTTGCCGAGCACCGTCTCCACGAGACGCACGAGGAAGATGTACCCGATCTTCCAACCGGTCCCGAACCACGCGACCGCGGGCAGCGTCTCGATGACCGGCTCCCACATCAGGCAGCCGAACGTGAAGAAGCAGAAGTGCTCGAGCGCGTGGACCACCGGGTGATGCAGCGCCGCGTCGTAGAGGAACGGGATGTGCCACACGTAGAGGTCGACGGCCCACAGCGGCAGCGCGACGAGCGGGTGGGCGAGCACGCGCAGCCGGTCGACCGGGCGGAGCGCCAGCACAGGCCGCAGGATCTGCCCCGTCAGCCCCGCGACGAAGCAGAGAGGCGCGAGGTCGCCGAGGAGGACGTGCTGCGTCATGTGCAGGAAGAAGAAGTGCTCCTCGCCGAGCCCGTCGAGAGGCGAGTTGAGCGCGAGCACGACGAGCGCGATCCCGGTCCAGAAGCTCGCCTGCCGCCAGCCGGGGACCGGCCGGGCTTCTTGCCTGAGGGTCCTCGCGCGGTGGAAGTAGAGGTACGCGACGACCACCGTCGGCACCACCTGGAGCGGTTCGAAGCTCCAGGGCGTCAGAAGCGACGGCGAATCCACAGCCTTGGAAGGATAGGCGCGTGCAGCTCTTCCACTACCACCTCGTGACCTCGCAGCTCCGCGACGTCGAGGCGCGCTACCTCGGCAAGCTGGGTTTTCATCTCGTCGCGCGCTATGGCCGCGTCGGCGACGATCACGTCGCCGTCGAGCCGGGCATCTCCTGGGAGAAGCTCGACCGGGACGGCTTCAAGCTCCGCCTCTCCGAGCTCGAACGGGGCGCGGTCAACGTCGTCGTCCAGCCCGGCCACTGGCGCGTGCCGCGCGTCGACCACCTCGGCGTGGCCCTCGACGAGGACGAGTTCCACGACGTGCTCGAGCGGGCGAGCCAGTGGAACCTGCGCGTCCAGGAGCACGGCGGACGGCGGACGTTCATCGCCACGAATGCCGGCTACCGGCTCGAGGTCCACCCGCCACGGGACTGGATCGACGATCTGCTCGCCGCGGAGCGGGAGCTGCGCCTGGTCGAGCTCCAGCTCCGCGCGGACGAGCCCGAGACGAAGTCCGGCGCGCTCGCCGACATCCTCGGGGTCGAGCTGGCCGAGAACTCCGTGCGGATCGGCACCGCCGCCGTCACCTTCGTCGCCGGCGGCCCCGAAGGGCGCCCCGAGCTCTACGGCGAGCGCTTCGGCTGACCGGAGACCGTCGTATGCTGGTTCCCTGAGCGCCGACCACAGCTACGCCGCAGCTGGAGTCTCGCTGGCGACTGCCGGGTCGGTCGTCGAGCGGCTACGCGCGGCCGTCGAGTCGACCGGCGCGACGAGCTTCGGCGCGTTCGCGGGCCTGCAGCCGCTCGACGGGGAGCGCCTCCTCGCCGCGTCGACCGACGGCGTCGGGACGAAGCTGATCCTCGCCCGGCAGCGCGGGCGCCTGCGCGATTGCGGCGCCGACCTGGCCGCGCACTGCATCAACGACGTCGCCACCTGCGGCGCCGAGCCGCTGATGCTGCTCGACTACGTCGCGGCGAACGAGATCCGGCTCGACGAGGTCGCCGAGCTCGTCGAAGGCGCGGCCGCAGTGTGCCGGGAGGCGGGGGTCGCCCTCGTCGGGGGCGAGACGGCGGAGCTGCCGGGCGTCTACGCGGAGGGCGAGCTCGACTTCGCGGGCACGGCCGTCGGCGTCGTCGCGCGCGCCGACCTGATCGACGGCTCGACAATCGAGGCGGGCGACCACGTGCTCGGCTTTCCGTCCGCGGGCGTGCACGCGAACGGCTTCACGCTCGTGCGCCGCGTGCTCGAGGAGGAGGATTACGACGGCGAGGACCTGCTCGCCCCGACACGTCTGTACCTCGATGTGGCGCGCGCGCTGCGCGGGCGCGCGAAGGCCTTCGCCCACGTCACGGGAGGCGGGATCCTCGGCAACCTCGAGCGGGTGCTGCCGGTCGGGCGCGCAGCCGAGCTGGACTGGAACGCGTGGCAGCGCCCGCTTGTCTTCGACTGGCTCGCCCGCCACGTCGAGGAGGAGGAGCTGCGCCGCGTCTTCAACCTCGGGATCGGCTGGTGCGCGGTCGTCGCGGCACCGAACCCCGGCGAGACGGTGATCGGACGGATCAGATGATCGGCGTGCTTGTCAGCGGCAACGGCTCGAACCTGCAGGCGCTGCTCGACGCCGCGCTGCCGGTGAGCGCGGTCGCCTCGAACCGCATGGGCGCGTACGCACTCGTCCGGGCGCGCGACGCGGGCGTGTCGACGGCGACGTTCAGCCTCGACTGCCATGCAGACCGTGCCGAGCGCGACCTCGTGATGGCGACATGGCTCGAGGAACACGGTGTCGAGCTCGTGGTGCTGGCGGGGTACATGCACCTGCTCACGACGCCCTTCCTGCAGCGGTTCCCGGACCGCGTGATCAACATCCACCCCTCGCTCCTCCCGGCGTTCCCCGGTGCGCGCGCGATCGACGACGCGCTCGCCGCCGGCGTCGAGACGACCGGCGTGAGCGTGCACTACGTCGACGAAGGCCTCGACAGCGGACCGCTGATCGCGCAGGAGCACGTGCCGGTGGAGCCACGCGCCACGCTCGTCGAACGGATCCACTCCGTCGAGCATCGTTTGCTGCCACAGGTGGTGAGAGACCTCTGTCCGGCCGCGCGCTGATCAGCGTCCACGACAAGGAGGGCGTCGACGCGTTCGCGCGCGCGCTCCACGAGCTCGGGTGGGAGCTCGTCT
>JABFWJ010000233.1 GCA_013362295.1 Thermoleophilia bacterium | reverse complement strand
CTGCTGCTGAACAACGACGCGGTCGCGGAGCCCGGGCTCGGCGATGCGCTCGAGCGGGCCGCCGAGGCGCGACCCGACGCGGGGCTCCTCGCCTGCACGATCCTGGCGGCCGACGGACGAGCCGTGCAGTTCGCCGGCGCGGGCTTCAACGCGCGGCTCGGGTACTCCGGGCGCGTCACGACCTCGATCCCGGCCGGGCTGCAGGACCTCGGACGCGCGGACGGTGCCGCGCTCGCGGTCTCGCGCGCCGCTGCGGAGAATGCCGGGCTGCTCGACGAGTCCCTCTTCATGTACGTCGAAGACGTCGAATGGTCGCTGCGCGTGCGCGTCGCAGGCTTCGCCGTCGTGCTCGTCCCCGGCGCGCGGGTGCGGCACAAGGGCTCCGGCTCGACGGGCGGCCGCGCCTCGACGACGAACCTCTACTACGACACGCGCAACACGATCGTCGTCTCGGAACGCCACGCGGCTCTTCCCCGCGGTCTGCGTGCGCTGCGCCGCGGCGTCATCGTCGGCGCGCATCTCGCGCAGTCCGCGAGGCATCCGCGGCGCGTCGAGGCGGCGCGTGCCGTCCTCGCCGGCTGGCGGGACGCGCGCAACGGTCGGCTCGGTCAGAGAAGCTCTGCGTAGACCGCGTCGGTCGCGCGCGCGGTCTCGTCCCACGAGAACCGTGCTGCGTGCGCGAGGCCGCGCTCGACCCAGGGGGCAGGGTCGGCCAGCACCTCGCGCGCCGCGTCCGCGATCGCCGCAGGGTCGCGCGGGTCGAAGAGCCGGGCTGCGTCGCCGACGGTCTCCGGCAGCGCCGCGGCGTTCGAGGAGGCGACCGGGCAGCCGCAGGCCATCGCTTCGAGCGGCGGCAGCCCGAACCCTTCGTAGAGCGACGGGAAGACGAGCGCCGATGCTCGCTGCAGGAGCGACACGACCTCGGCGCGTGCCACGTGGCCTCGCGCCTCGACCCCGTCGGGGACGGCGGAGAAGTCGCCGCCGCCCGTCAGGACGAGCCGCAGCTCCGGCCGCTCGCGCCGCAGCAGTCCGAACGCCTCGAACAGCCGGTCGTGGTTCTTGTGCGGCCAGCGCCGTGCCGGGTAGAGCAGAAACGGCTCGCGGTTGCGCGTCACGGGCTGCAACTCCTCGTGGTCGAGGCCGAGCGGGGTCACGCGCACCCGTGACGGGTCGAGGCCGAGCGCGTCGATCGCCCGCTCGCGCACGAACTCGCTGATCACGATCACGCGGTGCGCCCCGCGCGCCGAGCGGTGCCACGCCACCGACCGGAAGCGGCGCTCGGAGCGCGGGAACATCTGCGGCAGGTCGAGGTGCTGCAGGTCGTGCAGCGTGACGACGCTCGGCCGCTCGACCGGTGGGAGCCGGATCGTCAGCGGGTAGTGCACGACGCGGGCGCCGTCCAGGCGGGCCCGAAGCGGCGCCGGGCGCGCGGCCGCGACGCCCATCGCAACGAGGCGCTGCATGATCGTGCGTGCGAGGCGGTACTCCGTTGCGATCTCCGACGGCAAGCCTTCGGCGGCACTCGGCGCCGCGGGCGGCAGGAGCACCGTGTAGTCCTGGCCGCCGACCCGCCGCAGCCCGCGCAGCAGCCCGTGCACGTACGTCTCGCTCCCGCCGATCTCGCCCGGGACAAGGGTGAGGAGCGAGATGCCGATCACGCGCGTTCGAGCTTGTCGGAGAGCGCGCGCAGGGAGTCCTCGCCGTGGGTCTCCGAGACGATCGTGATGCGCGTCCGCTCGCGTTCGACGACGACCTGAGGAGGCCCTGCGAGGCGGCGCCGGCGTTCCGGCACGACGTCGGGTTGCTCGTAGAGCGTGATGAAGCCGGGAGCATCGGCGCGGTGATACGTGACGTAGACGGACTCCGGATCGACGCCGCCGGCCGCGTTGAAGTGCACCCGCGACCGCCACTGTCCGGGCGGAAGCTCCGAGATCGCGAACACCGCGAACGACGCGAACCGTGCTGCCTCCTCGAACGTGACGACGCGATGAAGCTCTCGCGGCGAGCGCACGCGTACGCCCGGCGGGGGGACGAGCTCGAACACGTCGTCTCCGATCTCTTCGTCCCACACGACGTCTTCCAGCCGGCTGACTTCGAACGGTCGCCCGTCGCGGAAGCTCTCGATGCAGAGCACCACGCCGCGCCGGGCGTCGATCGTCAACAGGTGCTCGTCGGCGCCCTCGGGCAGGGCGAACGAAGAGCCGTGCGTCTGCCGCGGACGCACGCGCGCGCTGAGCTCCCGCTCGGCCCGCGTCGTCTCGACGAACGAGAGAAGCGGGATCAGCTGGGCGGGCGCGAGGTGCGGCCCGAAGCTCTGCAGCGGGTGGCCGCGCTCCAGGTCGGGGTCGCTCTGGTTCGACATGAACCCGAGCTCGGGCGAGGACTCCCACCAGAGCCGACCGCGCCCGACCGAGACGTGGTCGCCGTCCTCCTGCCGCCAGCGATCGGGCTTCGCGAGCCACAGCCGCGTGCGTCGTTCCCGTTCTGCGTCCCGCCGGACGCACACCGTCGCCTGCACCGACGTCCAGCGATCCGCCGCGCCGTGCAGCAGCTCGAGCAGATCGCCGACGTCGCTCACGGTGCGATCGTAGTCTTCGCCGATGCGCGTCCTCGTCGCGATCCTGCTCGGCGGGCTGACGTCGGCGCTCTACGCCCTCTCCACTTCGCTGCAGGCACTCGAAGCGCGTCGCACGCCCGCGGACACCGCGTTGCGCGCGAAGCTCCTCGAAGCGCTCGCGCGGCGGCGCCTGTGGCTGTTCGGAACCGCGTGCGGCCTGATCGCGTGGCCGCTGCAGGCGCTCGCACTCTCCCTCGCCTCGGTCGCGATCGTGCAGCCCGCGCTCGGCCTGGGGCTGATCGTGCTCCTCGTGCTCGGAGTGCTGCTGCTCCACGAGCGCATCGGCCCGCGTGAGCTCGCCGGTGCGGTCTCGATCGCCGTCGCGATCGCGGTGCTCGGGTGGGCGGCGCCACCGGAGACGGGAGCGTTCACACGGGGCGGACAGATCGTCGTCGTTGCGCTGCTCGCCGTCGCGGCCGGCGGCCCGTATCTGCTGCGCGCGCTCGGGCGGGCGGACGGCCTCGCGACGAGCATCGCGGCCGGCGTCGCGTGGGCGGCGGTCGGGCTCGCGACGGCCCTGATCGACGGCGCGCTCGCCGAGCGCCACTGGCTCGCCGCGCTCGCGTGGGGCACCGGCGCCGCCGGCGCCGGCTGGTCCGGGCTGCTGTCGGAGATGAGCGCACTCCAGCGGTGGCCGGCGACCCGGTCGATCCCCGTCGTCTTCGGGATCGAGATGGCGCTGCCCGCCGCGCTCGCGCCGATCGTGACGAAGACGAGCCCGGGCCATACAACCTCGTTCGTCGCGGCCCTCGGCATGGCGCTCGGCGGCGCCGTGCTCCTCGGCAGCTCACGGGCCGTCGCGCGTGCTGCGCAGCCACTAACAGCGCCGTAACGGGCGGTCTCTACACTCCTGGCAGTGCCCGAGGAGACGACCGACGTCGCCGCCCTCTTCGCGCGGCTGAAGGAAGAGATTCGTGCCGCGGGGCCCCGCGGCTCCGCCGTCACCCCCGCCCAGGTCCGGCTGTCCGTGCGCGACCAGGCGGAGCGCCTCTGGCCGATCTCGGCCGAGCGCCCGATCGTCGGCAAGGGCGGGCCCGTGAAGGGCGTGCTCCGCCGCCTGATGCGCTGGTACGTCGAGCCCGCGTTCGCCGACCAGCGCGCCTTCAACGACGCGGTGCTGAAGCTGATCGACGACCTCGACGAGCGCATCACCCGGCTCGAGCAACGATGAGGATCGCGGTCTGCGCGCCGCAGGTGCCCTTTGTGCGCGGCGGCGCGGAGCTGATGGCGGACGACCTCGTCGCCGCGTTGCGCGGCCGCGGCCACGACGTGGAACTCGTGACGATCCCGTTCAAGTGGTACCCGGGCACGCGGGTGCTCGACCAGGCGTTTCTCTGGCGCCTCGTCGACCTGACCGAGTCCGACGGGCGCCCGATCGACCGCGTGGTCGCGACGAAGTTCCCGGCGTACGCCGTCCGTCATCCGCACAAGATCGCGTGGGTGTTGCACCAGTTCCGGCAGGCCTACGACTACGACCGCGGCGGGCTCGGACAGTTCTCGGAGTCGCCGGAGGACCGCGCGACGCGCGTCGCGGTCGAACGGCTCGACGCTGTCGCGCTCGGCGAGGCGCGCAAGGTGTACGCGACGTCGCGCAACGTCGCCGATCGCCTCCGACGCTTCAACGCGATCGACGCCGAGGTCCTGCCGCACCCGCCGCAGGCGCTGCCCTACCGGACCGCCGAGTCCGAGGGGTACGTGCTCTCCGTGAACCGGCTCGACCGCGCGAAGCGCATCGACCTGCTGATCGAGGCGGCGAAGCGCGAGCCCTCGCTGCGGGTCGTGATCACGGGGGAGGGCCCCGACCGCCGGCGGCTCGAGTCGCTTGCCGCCGAGCTGAACGGCCAGGTGGAGTTCGTCGGCCGCGTCGACGACGAGCGCCTCGCCGACCTGTACGCGCGCTCCCTCGCCGTCTTCTACGCGCCGGTCGACGAGGACTTCGGGATGGTTCCCTACGAGGCGTTCCTCTCCGGCAAGCCGGTCGTGACGACGCTCGACGCCGGCGGGCCGCTCGAGATCGTCCGCGACCGTGAGACCGGCGTGGTCGTCGCGCCGGATGCAGCCGAGATCGCGCGCGCCGCGGTGTACCTCGGCGAGCATGCGGCCGAGGCGCGCGCGTGGGGCGGAGCCGGCAAGGCGATCGCCGAGCGCGTGACCTGGGACGCGTGCGTCGACGCACTCCTCGACTAATGCGCGTCGCGTACCACTCGCCCATGCCGCCGTCGCGCTCCGGCATCGCCGACTACTCGGCGCTGCTGCTCCCCGCGCTGCGCGAGCGCATCGAAGTCGTCGTCGCGCAGGAGGGCTCCCGCGCGCCGCGCGCGGACGTCGCGCTGTACCACATCGGCAACGATCCCGACGCGCACGGTTGGATCCTCGACGCGTTGAACGAGCGCCGCGGCGTTGTCGTCCTCCACGACTACGTCCTGCACCATCTGATCGCGGGGACGACGATCGGCCGCCGCAACGGGCGCGCCTACCTCGACGCGATGGAGCGCGAGCTCGGCGTCGCCGGCCGCCTGCTCGGGCTCGGCGTGCTCGACAACCTCCTGCCGCTGCTCTGGGAGACGCAGCCCGAGCGCTTCCCGCTCTCGGGCGTCGTCCTCGACCGGGCGACGGGATTGATCGTGCACTCGGGCTACGTCGCCGAGCGTGCCCGCGCAGCGGGCTACGACGGCCCGCTGTGGCGGATTCCGCACCCGGCCTGGCCGATGACGGCGCTCGAGGCCGCTCCGGACGTGTCGGGCGACCCGCTCGTCGGGTGCTTCGGCTTCCTGAACATGAACAAGCGCATCCCACAGCTGCTCGAGGCGTTCGCCTCGTTCAGGCAGAGCAACCCGGGAGCGCGCCTCCTCCTAGTCGGCTCGGCGGGCGAGCGCTTCGACGTCGGCCGGCGGCTCGAGCGGCTCGGCCTCACCGAAGGCGTGCAGCGGATGGACTACGTGCCGGAGGAGCGCATGTGGTCGCTGATGGCGGCGTGCGACGTGCTCGTGAACCTCCGCTACCCGACGATGGGGGAGACCTCCGGCTCGGTGATCCGCGCCCTTGCGCTCGGGAAGCCGCTCGTCGTCTCGGACGTGGGCTGGTTCAGCGAGCTGCCGGACGACGCCGTGCTGAAGGTGCCGGTCGACGACTACGAGGTGACGACGCTCGAGGCCGCGCTCGCGCTGGCGGCCGAGCACGGGGCGTCGCTCGGCGGCGCTGCGCACGCGTACGTCGAACGCGAACACGCGTTGCCGAAGGTCGCCGATGCGTACGTTCGCGCGCTCGAGCTCGCAGCCGGCGGCGACGCGGTGGACGATGCGGTGCTCTGGCGGATCGCCGAGGCGGCGGCGGAGGTCGGGCTCACCGACACCTCACGGCTCGCCCGCGCCGCGAGTGACGCTGGAATCATCCGGTGACCGCGGTCGCAGCCGTGCGCGCCCGCGCAACGACTTTGCCCGCCTGGGTGTGGCTCGGTGCGATCGTCGTCGTGTCGTCGGGCGTGCGCATCGCGCTCGCCCATCGAGTCGTGACGCCGTGGATCATGGTCGACGAGCTCATCTACTCGGAGCTCGCGAAGTCACTGGCCTCGCACGGCGAGTTTCTCGTCCGCGGGGTCCCGAGCAACGGCTACGGCTTCGTCTACCCGGCGTTGATCGCCCCGGCCTTCGGCCTCTTCGGTTCCGTGCCTCATGCGTACGCCGTCGCCAAAGGAATCAACGGCGTCGTGATGTCGCTCGCGGCGATCCCGACCTACCTCCTCGCGCGCCGGCTCGTCGAACCGGTCCCGGCGCTCGTCGCTGCGGCGCTGTCCGTCGCCGTGCCGTCGATGCTCTTCACCGGGATGCTGATGACGGAGAACGTGTTCTATCCCGTCTTCCTGCTCACCACGCTCGTGCTGGTCGTGACGCTGGAACGGCCGACGCCGCTCCGGCAAGTCCTGTTGCTCGCGCTGTGCGGGTTCGCCTTCGCGACGCGCGCACAGGCGGTCGCGTTCGTGCCGGCCGTGCTCGTCGCGCCGGTGCTGCACGGATGGATCGAGCGTGACCTGCCGGCGCGGTTGCGCCGTTTCACGCCGCTCTACGGGATCGTCGGGGGCCTCGCCGTGCTCGCGCTGGCCGCGACCGCCGCCCGCGGGCGCTCGCCGCTCTCGCTGCTCGGCGCGTACCGCGCGGCGACGAGCAGCGCGTACAGCCTCGGCACCGTCCTGCACTACGTGCTGTGGCATGTCGCAGAGCTCGACCTCTACGTCGGCGTTCTGCCGTTCGCGGCACTGCTCGCGCTCTGGTTCGCGCCGCGCGTCGCAAGCCCCGCGGCGCGCGCCTATGCGGCCGCGACGCTGCCGCTCGTCGTCTTCTTCCTCGTCGAGGTCGCGGCCTTCGCCTCGACGGAATCGCAGCGGATCGAGGAGCGCAACGACTTTTATCTCATGCCGTTGCTGCTGATCGCGCTCGTCGCGGTCGCGGCCACGCGGCGCCCCGCGCTCGTCGCGGCGCTCGTCGCCGGCGTGCTCCCCGTCGCCCTGCCGTTCGCGAAGTTCGTGAACCCGTCCGCGGTTTCCGACACTTTCGGCCTTCTGCCGTGGTGGTGGGTCCAGGACCAGGGCATCCATTTCGGCGCGCTCCGACTCGTGGCGCTCGCGTCGGGCCTCGCTGCCGGGATCGCATTCCTCGTCGTGCCTCGGCTCGCTCTGGCGGCGCTCGTCGGGCTCTACTTCGTCGTCGCCTCGGTCGTGATCGAGAACGGGCGGCACGGCATCCACCAGGCGGCCGTCGGGAGCCTGTTCGCGGGGATTCGCGTCGCCGATCCGGACTGGATCGACCGCGCGGTCGGACGCGACGCGCACGTCGCGTTCGTGTGGCACTACGCGGGCGAGACCCGCCCGCTCTGGAACAACGAGTTCTTCAACCGGAGCGTCGGCGACGTCTACACCGTCGACGGGCCGGACCCGGCCGACGGCGGCCTGCCGGAGACGCCGGTGCGCGAGCGCCGCGACGGCACGCTCGTCGACGGCCGCGGTCGCCCCCCGCATGTCGGCTACGCCGTCTCCTACACGGACATCGCGGGCAGGCCGGTTGCGCGTGACGCGAAGCTCGGGCTGGCGCTCTATCGCGTGCACGGGCCGCTCGTCGTCCTCACGCGCGTCAGGGGGCTCTACCCGAACGACACATGGTCGGGCCGGCGCGTGACCTACCGCCGGCTGCGCTGCCACGGCGGCCACCTCTCCGTCCGGCTGGGCACGGACGAGCAGCTCTTCGAGACGGCGCAGGTCGTCACCGCGCGCGTCGCCGGACGGGTCGTCGGCAGGATCAGCGTCCCGCCGGGCGAGCAGCCGACACTCGACGTGCCGCTCCGCGCCGACCCGCAGCACACCTGCACCGTTGTCTTCACGATGTCGCAGCTCCGCGTCCCGCGCGGGACGAGGGACACACGGCGGCTCGGCGCGCACTTCTACGCACTCGACTTCAGGCGATGAGGATCGCGTTCGACGTCAGCCCGCTCTCGCACGAGGCCACGGGCGTGAACAACTACATCCGCGGCTCGCTCGCCGGCCTGGCCGAGGTCGCGCGTCCGCTCGGCCATGAGATCGTCGCGTTCGCGCCCACGTCGCCGGGCGGGAAGCGCCTGATCCCGAAGGCGCTCGGCGGGATCGACGTCGAGACGAAGCTCGTCGCGCTGCCCGGCGCGCACGGCTGGCGGACCGCGTGGTCGATGGCGGGCTACCCGCCGGCCGAGCGCTTCATCGGCAAGTTCGACGCGCTCCACTTCACCGACTGGATGTATCCGCCTCAGAAGCGGGGTGTGCGCGCGACGACGATCCACGACCTCGTTCCGATCCATCACCCGCAGTGGACGACGAAGCGCACGCGCGCGATGCACCGGCGCAAGTACCGCAACGCCGCCTTGACGTGTGATGTCGTGTTTGCGAACTCGGAGTACACCGCGGAGGACTTCTCGCGCAGCTTCGACGTTCCGCGCGAGCGCGTGCTCGTCGCGTATCCCGGTATCGGCGAGCACTACTCCGCGGACGGTCCGGTGGACGATCTCGGCGCGCCGTACCTGCTCACCGTCGCCACGCTCGAGCCGCGCAAGAACCTCGGCACGCTGGTCGACGCGTTCGGGCTGATCACCGACACCGACCTGTCGCTCGTCGTCGTCGGCGGTGAGGGCTGGGGCGAACAGCCACGGCTCGACCGGCGCGGGATCGTGCGGCTCGGCCGCGTGTCGGACGAGCAGCTGGCCCGGCTCTACCGCGGCGCCGAGGCGGTGATCTACCCCTCGCGCTTCGAGGGCTTCGGCATGCCGATCACGGAGGCAATGGCCTCGGGCGCGCCGGTCGTTGCATCGGCGCACGAGTCGATGGACGAGGCCTCGGGCGACGCCGCCGTGCGCGCCGATCCGGAGAGCCCGCACGCGATCGCAGCAGGCATCCTCGAGGCGCTGACGCGGCGGGACGAGCTGCGCGCCAAGGGCCTCGAGCACGCGCGGCGATTCACGTGGCGGCGCACCGGTGAGGTCTTCCTCGAGGGGTATCAGCGATTCGCGTAGCGCTCGACACGACGCCTCTGCGCCAGACGCGTGCCGGTACGGCGCGCTACGTGCGGGCACTGCGAGACCATCTCGACGTGCAGGAAGTGTCGTACCCTGCGACCTCGCGCGCCCGCACCGTCGCGGCCGACGTTCTCTGGTATCCGCGACTGCGGGCCGATGCGGACGTCCTGCACTGCCCGACGTTCCGCGGGCCGTTTCGCGCGCGGCAGCCGCTCGTCGTCACCGTCCACGACGTGGCCGTGCTGCGGCATCCCGAGTGGTTCAACCGCTGGACGGCGACCTACTCGCGGATCGCCGTGCCGCGCGTCGTCGCTGCCGCGACGCGCGTGATCGCGGTCTCGGAGTTCACCAAGCGCGAGCTCGGGTCGCTGCTCCGCGTGCCGGCGGAGCGCGTGCGCGTGATCCCGAACGGCGTCGAGGACGTGTTCAGGCCCGACGGGCCGCGCGCCGACGGCGAGTATGTGCTCGCCGTCGGGACGCTCGAGCCGCGCAAGAACCTCGCCCGGATCGCCGCCGCCGTGGACGGCGAGCTGCGCGTCGTCGGCGCGCGCGGCTGGGGCGGTGTCGACCCGCCGCCGAACGTCACCTGGCTTGGCGACGTCTCCGACGAAGAGCTGGCCCGGCTCTACCGCGGCGCACGCTGCCTCGTCTACGCCTCGCTCTACGAGGGCTACGGCATCCCGGTCGCGGAGGCGCTCGCGTGCGGCTGCGCGATCGTGACGACTGCCGGCTCCGCCATGGAGGAGATCGCCGGTCGCGACGCGACCTACGTCGACCCGGCGAGCGTCGAGTCGATCCGCGACGGGATCGGCCGCGCGAGCGCGCCGACGGCGCGCCGGGTCGCGACCTGGCGCGAGGTCGCGCAGCGGACGCAGGCCGTCTACGAGGAGGTCGCGTGATCCTCGTCGACGCCGATGTGCTCGGCCGCAACCGCACGGGCGAAGAGACGTACGTGCTCAATCTGCTCCGTCAGCTCCCGTTCGTCGCTCCCGATCTCTCGATCGCGGCGGTAACCCGCCATCCCGAGCTCGTGCCCGACGGCGTGGAGGCGATCCCGCTCCCCGCGCGCTTCCAGGAGATACGCATGGCGGTGTCGCTCCCCCGACTGCTGCGCCGGCTGCATCCCGAGCTCTCCCACTTCCAGCACGCGCTCCCGCTCGGCCTCCGCGGGCCGAGCGTCGTGACGATCCACGACCTCCACTTCGAGCGCGATGCGTCGGTGATGAGCCTCGCCGACCGTCTGACGTTCAAGGCAGTCGTGCCGCGCGCCGTCCGCAAGGCCGACCACGTGCTTGCCGTTTCGGAGCGCACGAAGCGCGACCTGGTCGACCTCTACGGCGTGCCGCCGAAGAAGGTGACGGTGACGCCGCACGGCGTCGATCCCGCGTTCACGCCGGGAGACGGCTCGCACGCCGGCTACCTGTTGTTCGTCGGCGCGGTGCAGGCGCGCAAGGACCCGCTCGCCGCGCTCGACGCCGCCGACGCGGCCGGCCTCCCGCTCGTCGTCGCCGGCCCCGAGAAGGAGCCGGAGCTCGGGCGCGAGC
>JABFWJ010000348.1 GCA_013362295.1 Thermoleophilia bacterium | reverse complement strand
GGCGCGATCGACGTCGGCGACGGGCACGATCACCAGCTCGAGCTTCAGCTCCACGGCTATTCCGTCGCGACCGCAGGCTCGAGCGAATGGGCCGGCGCCGTCCTCGTGCGCAGGTACGTGGCCCCGATCGCCGCCGCGGCCACGGCGAAGACTGCGCCGAGGGCGAAGGACGCGTGGTAGCCGCCGGTGAGCGCCGTGAGCGGATCGTCGCCGCCGGCACGCAGGTCGCTCGTGCGCGAGGACGCGAGGCTCGCCAGCACCGCGAGGCCGAGCGCGCCTCCCATCATGAACGCGGTGTTGACGACGCCCGACGCGAGCCCGGACTCCTGCGGCGCGACGTCGCTCATCGCAGCCATCAGGACCGGGTTGAACGCCATGCCTGCGCCGAAGCCGAGGAGGATCATGCTCGGCAGGACGTCGACCAGGAAGCTCCCGTCCACCGGCGCGCGGACGAACCACGCGAGCCCGGCGGCGGCGAGCAGCAGGCCGGCGGCGAGGGGCGCCCGGAAGCCGAAGCGCATCACGAGCTTGGCCGAGAGGCCGAGCGAGAAGACGCCCATGATCAAGTTGGCCGGCAGGAACGCGAGGCCGACCTGCAGCGGGGTGTAGCCGAGCACCAGCTGGAGGTACAGGGCCGAGAGGAAGAACCACGCGAACATCGCCGCGGCCCAGAGGATGCCGACGACATTCGAGACCGCGATGTTGCGAAGCCGGAAGAGGCCGAGCGGCATCAGCGGCGACCGGACGCGTGACTCGACCCGTAGGAACGCGGCCAGCAACACGACCGACGCGCCGAGGAGCCCGAGCGTCTGGCGCGACGTCCAGCCCTCCTGGTTCCCGTTCACGATCGCGTAGACCGCGAGCACGAGCGCGACGGTCACGAGCACCGCGCCGGCGACGTCGAGGCGGCCCTCGGCCTGCCTGACGTGCGCCGCGGGCAGGAGGCGCAACGAGAGCGCGAGGACGAGGATGCCGATCGGCAGGTTGACGAGAAAGATCCAGTGCCAGTCGAGCGAGTTCGTGAGGACGCCGCCGAGCAGGACGCCGATGCTGCCGCCGCCGGCCATCACGAACCCGAAGACACCCATCGCCTTCGCGCGGTCGGAGTGCTCGGTGAAGAGCACCATGATCAGCGAGAACGCAACGGCCGAGACGACGGCGCCGCCGAGCCCCTGGACCGCACGCGCCGCGATCAGCAGTCCCTTCGAGCCCGAGAGCCCGCAGGCGAGGGACGCGAGTGTGAAGAACGCGATCCCCGAAAGGAAGAGCCGCCGGTGCCCGAAGAGATCGCCGAGCCGGCCGCCGAGCAGCAGGAAGCCGCCGAACGTGAGCAGGTAGGCGTTGACGACCCACGCGAGCGAGGTCTGCGAGAAGCCGAGGTCGGCGCGGATCGACGGCAGGGCGACGTTCACGATCGTCGTGTCGAGCACGATCATCAGGTCGCCGAGGCACAGCACGTAGAGCGCGAGCCAGCGGGTGCGGGGTGTCATGTTCGGCATCCTGATGTCCTTTCGGTCGGTGTCTTTCCTGTAGACCGCCCTCGGCGCCCGAACTCATCGGTCGAAGGCTCGAATCTGGTTCCGCTGCGCGGAATCAGATTCGGTCTCGGGCCAAAACCTGATTTCGAGCATTGGACCGATGAGTTTCCGCCGTGCAATCGGTCCTACTCTCGACCATGGCCACACCTGCGCCGCCGACCGTGACGTTCGCGATCACGGGCCCGATCACGCGCGGCGACTTGCCGGGCCTCTGCGCACGCGTCTGCGGTCTCTTCGAGGAGAGCGACGCGCGGCTCGCGCTCTGCGACGTCGCCGAGCTGCGGGTCGACGCCGTGACGGTCGATGCCCTCGCCCGTCTCCAGCTCGCGGCGCGCCGGCGCGCGTGCGTGGTTCGGCTCCGGAACGCGTCGGACGAGCTGCTCGAGCTCGTCGCGTTCATGGGCCTCGCGAACGTGCTGGCCGAGTGAGCGACTACGCGTCCAGACGCGGTGGTAGGCCGAACAGCGGGAACAGCGTCTCGGTGTCGAGGAAGAAGGTGAACTCGCCGATCCGCCCGTCCTCGAGCTCGATCACCTGCAGCGCCCAAGGCTCGTAGCCTCCGTCCGGGCTCGGCTTGTACTGCCCGTACGCCGGCGAGCCGTTGGCGGTGCCGGCGGGCAGCACGCGGGACCCGCGGCAGCCGATTCCGGGCCCGAACCACCAGGTGAGGATGTCGTCGCGGCCGCGCAGCCACATGTCGAACGGCGGCATCGACTGCGTCGCGTCCTCCTGGATCAGTGCGGTGAGCGCGTCGATGTCGTAGTCCTGGAACGCCTCGACGTACCGGGCGAGCAGCGAGCGGTCGTCCTCGCTCAGCTCCGACGGCGACGTCGTCCCGACCGCTGCCGTGTTCAGCGTCTCGCGAGCGCGCTGCAGGGCGCTGTTCACCGACGCGACCGTCGTGTCGAGGAGCTCGGCCACCTCCGTCGCCTGCCAGCGCAGCACCTCCCGGAGGATCAGCACCGCGCGCTGCCGCGGCGGCAGGTGCTGCAAGGCCGCGACGAACGCGAGCTTGATCGTCTCGCTGGAGATCGTGAGCTCGGCGGGATCGGCGACCATCGCGTCCGGGACGGGCTGCAGCCACGTCGCCTCCGGGAGCGTGTTCAGGTTGGACGCGATCGGCTCGCACGACGGACCGAGGTCCATCGGGCGCGCGCGGCGTTCCCGCCCGTTCAGCATGTCGAGGCAGACGTTCGTCGTGATCCGGTAGAGCCACGACCGCAGGGCCGAACGGCCCTCGAACCGGTCGTAGGCGCGCCACGCACGGATGAACGCCTCCTGGACGGCATCCTCGGCCTCGAAGGGCGAGGCGAGCATCCGGTAGGCGTACGCCGTCAGCTCGGAGCGATGCTGCTCGAGCTGACTTTCGAGCTCGGTGATCGGTGCGGTCGACACGAGCGTCATCCTAAGCACTCAGACGGTGGACGCGGCGAAAAATCATCGGTCGGAGCGATGAGTTTCGCGCAGCGATGCGGTCTTCCGCCGCATGACGCTCAAGCTTGACATCACAATGTCGCCGGACGGTTACGCAAGCGTCGAGCAGCCGCTCGGCTGCGGGAGCGCCGACGGTGTTCGCGTCGACATCGGTGGCGCACCTCACCTACCGGCCGTGAGCCCGCCGTCGATCACCAGCCCCGAGCCGAATGCGAAGCGGGACTCGTCGGAGGCGAGGAAGAGCGCCGCGTGCGCGACGTCCTCGGGCGTGCCGAGCTCTCCCGTCAGCTGACGCGAGCGGATCGAGCGCCGGCCCTCCTCCGGGTCGGCGTACGAGTCGCGCAGGTAGCCCTCGACGAACGGCGTCATGATCGTCCCGGGCATGAGCGCGTTCACGCGGACGCCGAGCGGCGCGAGATCGACCTGCATCGACTTCGTGAGCGCGAGTACCGCGCCCTTCGACGCTGCGTACGACACGCGGCGAGCGAGCCCGGTCTCCGCAATCGCGGACGACATGTTCACGATCGAGCCCGAGCGCTGCCTGATCATCGCCGGCGCGACGGCGCGGCTCATCAGGAAGACGCCGCGCACGTTGACACGCATCACGCGCTCCCAGAGCTCGAGACTCGTCTCCTCGAGGTCGCCGACGCCGGCGATCCCCGCGTTGTTGAAGAGGACGTCGATGCGGCCGTACTCGTCGAGCACGGCGGCGGCGAGCGCCCGCGTCTGTTCCTCGTCGGCGACGTCGACGACGTGCGTGACGCCTTCGGCCGAGCCGTCGATGTCCGCCGCGGCGACGGTCGCGCCTTCCTCGGCGAAGAGCAGTGCGCTCGCACGCCCGATCCCCGAACCCGCGCCGGTGACGATGCAGACCTTGCCGTCGAGGCGCATTCGTGAATCCTATTACCGTGCCCGCTCGCTTCGGTCTCGGTTGCGCGCCACTCGCGGGGCTCTACGCAGAGGTCTCGGAGGACGACGCGCGTGCGACGATCGACAGCGCGTGGGAGCTCGGCGTGCGGGTGTTCGACACCGCGCCGCTCTACGGCTCGGGCCTCTCGGAGCTGCGCGTCGGCGAAGCGCTGCGCGGGCGCCCGCGCGACGAGTTCGTGCTCTCGACGAAGGTCGGCCGCCTGCTCGTGCCCGGTCGGGCCGACCCGATGTTCGCCGGCGCCCCCCGGGCACGCGCGGTGTTCGACTTCTCCCGCGACGGCGTGCTGCGCTCGCTGGAGGCAAGTCTCGAGCGGCTGCAGCTGGACCGCGTCGACACGGTGCTCATCCACGATCCCGACGACCACATGGACGAGGCGCTCGCGCACGCCTACCCCGTGCTCGAGCAGCTCCGCGGCGAAGGCGTCGTGCGTTCGATCGGCGCCGGCATGAACCAGTCGCCCGCGCTCGCACGCTTCGTGCGCGAGACCGACGTCGACTGCGTGCTCGTTGCCGGACGGTGGACGCTGATCGACCGCGAGGCAGAGGAGGAGCTGTTGCCGCTGTGCGCTGCCCGCGGCGTCGACGTGCTCGCGGGCGGCGTCTTCAACAGCGGGGCGCTCGCACGCGGCGGAGCGATGTTCGACTACGCGCCCGCCTCACAGGAGGTCCTCGACAGGGTCGGCCGTGTCACCGAGATCTGCGCACGCTGGGAGGTGCCGATCGAGGCGGCCGCGCTGCAGTTCCCGGCTCGCCATCCGGCGGTCACGACCGTGCTCGTCGGGTGCCGCTCGCCGGCCGAGGTCGCAGAAGACGTGCGCCTCTTCGGCCTCGAGGTGCCCGACGGGCTGTGGGCCGACGTGTGATCGTCGACGCCCACCACCATCTCTGGGACCCGGCGCGCGCCGAGTACCCGTGGATGACGGGCGCGCTCGCGCCGCTGCGACGCCGCTTCGGCGCTGAGGACCTGGAGCCGCTGCTGCGTGAGCGCGGCGTCGACGGGACGGTCGTCGTCCAGGCGCGCGCGTCACTCGACGAGACGCGCGAGCTGGTCGCCGCCGCGGAGCGCGTGCCGTGGCTCCTCGGCGTCGTCGGCTGGGTCGACCTCACCGGGCCCGACGTCGACCGGCAGCTCGACGGCCTCGCCGGCGCGCGGCACCAGGTGCACGATGAGGACGATCCGGACTGGTTGTTGCGTCCCGACGTTCAGCGGGGCGTCGCGGCCGTCGGCCGGGCCGGGATCGCGTACGACCTCCTCGTGCGCACCCGGGAGCTGCCCGCCGCCCTCGACGTCGCCCGCCGCTGGCCCGAGACGCGGTTCGTCGTCGACCACCTCGCGAAGCCGCCGCTCCGCTCCGGCGACACGGGCCTGTGGGCGCAGCGGCTGGCGGCAGTCGCGCGGCAGCCGAACGTCAGCTGCAAGCTGTCCGGGCTCGTCACCGAAGCGGACTGGGAGTCGTGGCGTGCCGACCGGCTCGTGCCGTACCTACGGCGCGCCCTCGAGTGGTTCGGGCCCGAGCGCTGCCTGTTCGGGTCGGACTGGCCCGTCTGCCTGCTCGCGGCCGACTACGACGCCGTGCTTGATCTCGTGCTCGCCGCGCTCGACGACTGCGACTCCGCCGAGCGCGCGGCGGTGCTCGGCGGCAACGCCGTCCGCGTCTACGGACTGCTCGGCATGAGCCGCCCCGTCTGATCGAGGCAACCGCGCACCAGGTAGATAACGTCGCGGTCGATGAAGCTCTACGGCGGTGTCGAGGCGGGCGGCACGAAGTGGGTGTGCGCCGTCGGCGACGGGCCGGACGGCCTGCGCGAGCTCGTCACGTTCCCGACGACGACGCCGGACGAGACGCTCGGGCGGGCAGCCGCGTTCTTCGCGGGGCACACCGATCTCGCCGCCGTCGGAGTCGGCTCCTTCGGGCCGATCGACCGCGAGGCGGGGCGCATCACGACGACGCCCAAGCCGGGGTGGGCGGACATCGACGTCGTTGCGCCGCTCGCACGGTCGCTGCAGGTGCCGGTCGCGTTCGACACGGACGTGAACGCGGCTGCGCTCGGCGAGGGGCGCTGGGGCGCGGCCGAAGGCCTCCACACCTTCTGGTACATCACGGTCGGCACCGGCATCGGCGGCGGGCTCGTCGCCGATGGCCGCCTCGTGCACGGGGTCGTCCACCCGGAGATCGGGCACATGCGCATCCCGCACGACCCGGCGCGCGACCCTTTTGCGGGCGTGTGCCCGTTCCACGGCGACTGCTTCGAGGGGCTCGCGTCCGGCAATGCGATCCGCGCACGCTGGGGGAGCCCGGGCGAGGAGCTCGCCGCGGACGCGCGTGTCTGGGAGCTCGAGGCGGAGTACCTCGCCTACGGCGTCGTCAACGTTGTGTGCGCTGCATCGCCGCAGTGCGTGATCCTCGGCGGCGGTGTGATGAAGGAGCCCGCGCTGCTCCCGCTCGTCCGCGCGCGGGTTCGCGAGCTGCTCGCCGGCTACGTGTCGGAGCCCGAGATCGTCCTGCCGGCGCTCGGCGACCGTTCGGGCGTGCTCGGGGCCATCGAGCTCGCGTGCTCGATTGCGACGCGCAGCTGAGCCGAGCTGGCGACGACGTCGCCGATCACGATCAGCGACGGCGTGCGGAGGTCGCGCGCGACCGCCGCGATCGTTCCGAGCGTCCCGACCCGCGTCTGCGCGTCCGGCGACGAGAGTCGTGAGACGACCGCCGCCGGCTCGTCCACCGGACGCCCGGCAAGGATCAGGTTGTCCGCGAGCTCTTCGAGCCGCTTGAGGCCCATGAAGATCACGAGCGTTCCGGGCGTCGCCGCGAGGTGCCGGTAGTCGAGGTCGCTGCCGTCGCCCGACATCCCGGTGAGGATCGTCAGCTGCGCGGCGACGCCGCGCGTCGTCAGCGGGATGCCGGCCAGGCCGGGAACCGCCGTGAACGACGAGATGCCCGGCACGACCTCGTACTCGATGCCGGCTGCAGCGAGCGCCTCCACCTCCTCGAAGCCGCGGCCGAAGATGAACGGATCGCCGCCCTTCAGCCGCACGACTGCGCGGCCGCGTCGGCCGTGGTGCACGAGCAGCTCGTTCACCTCCTCCTGGGTCAGCCCGTCGCGCGAGATCCGCGCCGCGCCGGTCGCCTTCGCGACGAGCGCCGGTGCGACGAGCCGGTCGTAGACGAGGATCTCGCAGGCGCGCACAAGCTCGAGCGCCCGCACTGTCACGAGGCCCGGATCGCCCGGTCCTGCACCGACGATGGCGACGCTCATGCGAGAGCCTCGGTCACGAGCTGCTGGAAGTAGTCGCGGCGCGCCTCGTAGGTGGGCAGCTCGCGCTTCGCCCACGGCCGGAGCCCCTCGAGCCGACGCGCGAGCTCGGCGTGCTCGGGGCCGATCAACTCGGCGACCTCGCTGCGGATGCGCTGCGCGAGCGCGGGCGACGCGCCGCCCGTCGACACGCCGACCACGATCGGGTCATGGCGGACGATCGCAGGGAGGATGAAGCTGCACAGCTCGGGGTCGTCGGCGACGTTGCAGAGCGTTTCCTTTTCGCGCGCGACGCTGGAGACCTCGGCGTTGACCGACCGGTTGTTCGTGGCCGCCACGACGAGGAAGCGGCCGACGACGTCGGAGCGGCTGAAGGGACGTCGTTCGATACGCACGGGCAGGCGCCGGAGCTCGTCGTCGACCTGCGGTGCGACGACGGTCACCTTCGCCTCGCAGTCGAGCAGACCGTGCACCTTCTCTGTCGCGACGCGCCCGCCGCCGACGACGAGGCAGTCGCGGCCGCGCAGGTCGAGGCACGCCATGTAGTACCGAGGCGTCATGTGGCGAGACTCGTCAGCCGGGCACCGTTGCCGTCGAGCCGGACCGAGGCCTCCACGCCGCCCGCTTCGATCGAGAGCGTGAATGCGCCCGGCGCGACGGCGGCGATCTTGACCGCGTCGATCGGCGCGCCGTTGAGCGCCTGCAGCGCCGCGGAGACCTCCTGCGCGCTCTGCGCGCGCACACGGCCCTTCGGCAGCCTGCGCAGCGTCGTCAGCGCGGCCTGCTCGGCGCCCGGTCCGTAGTACGCGCGGATGCGGCCTGTCTGCAGGCCGAGCTCGAGCACCGACTCGAGCAGGTCGGCGGGCTCGCCGTCGACCACGCCGTCCTCGACGGCCGAGACGAGCTCGGCGAGCCGCGAGCGCATCGTCTCGTCGCGCGCGAGCGACTGCACGGTCTGGGCCTCGGCGAGCGCGACCTCGCGCGCCTCGCCCTTCAGGGCGATCGTCTCACTCATCGTCGTCCTCGCCGATCAGCGCGCGCAGCTCGTGCTCGAGCCCGCCGGTCTCGATCGCGCAGTGGATCCCGCACTCCTTCGGAGCGTTCGTCTCCCACCACCAGCGCCCGGCGCGCAGGTCCTCGCCTGGCTGCGTCGGACGCGTGCACGGCGCACAGCCGATCGACGTGTAGCCCTTGTCGTAGAGCGAGTTGTACGGCAGGTCGTGCTCGCGCACGTAGTCCCAGACCTCCTCCTCCGACCACTCTGCGAGCGGGTTCAGCTTCACGATCGCGCCGTGGTCGTGGTCGATCTCGACCTTGCGGATGTCGCTGCGCGTCGCCCACTGGTCTCGTCGCAGGCCCGTGATCCACGCGTCGAGGCCGGCGAGGTGTTGTTGCAGCGGCAGCACCTTCCGCACCTGGCAGCAGAGCAAACGGTTCTCGACGCTCTTGTAGAAGAGGTTCGGGCCGTGCTTGTTGACCATCGCGCTCACCGGCGCCGCCTTGGGCGAGAGCAGCTCCAGCTGCAGTCCCGGATAGCGGTCGCGCATCTGTTCGATCAGCTCGAAGGTCTCGCCCGGCAGCCGGCCGGTGTCGACGCTGAACATGCGAATCGACGGGTCGATCGCGTACGCCATGTGGAGGAGCACGGCGCCGTCGGTCTGGAAGGCGGTCGAGATCGAGATCGAGGGCGAGAAGCGCTCGATCGCCCACTCGAGCACGACTTCCGGCTCCTCACCTTCGAACTCGACGCTGAGCTCGCCCGCCTCCAGGTCGTCCAGAAGTTCGATCGTCATACCTTCTCCTTCGCTCGTGCTTTCGCGGGCTCGCGGCCGGCGAGGCGGCCGAGCTCCTCGTCAGGGGTGCGGTCGCAGAACGACCGGAACGTCTCGTCGGGCGCGCGCTCGGCGACCCAACCGCCGACGAGCCCGACCACGGCCTCGTCGAGCTCCTCCGTCGGCACGCGCTTGAAGACCGCACGCGCGATCGCCGCCGGCCGGTCGAGGCTGCCGCGCAGGTAGACGTCGTAGGCCTGCCGGCGCCGGCCCTCCGCGTCGCGCACCGTCGTCCCCTGGAAACCGAGGTCACCGACCCAGTGGTGCGCGCAGGCGTGCGGGCAGCCGTCGAGATTCATGCGCAGCCCGTCGGCATCCTTGCCGAAGCGTTCTTCGAGCAGCTGCACGAGACCGTCCATCCGCGTCTTCGTCTCGGTGACCGAGAAGTTGCAGTGCGGCTCGCCGGTGCACGCGACGGCGTCTCCGCGGAGCGCGCCGGCGTCGAGCGGCAGGCCGATGCCCTCGAGGCGCGACCGCACCTCGTCCACCTGGTCGTCCGAGACGTTCGTGAGGAAGAAGTTCTGCTGGCGCGTGAGGCGGACGTCGCCGCCGACGCTCTCGGCCAGGTCGGCGAGCGCGATCATCTGGTCGCCGCTGATCAGGCCGAGGTGCACCGGGACGCCGACGTAGTTGCGCCCGTCCGCCTGCCGGTGAATGCCGAGGTGGTTGCCGGGAGGCGGCAGCGCGGGCAGCTCGAAGTCGTCGAACGTCCGGCCGAGCCGTGCTTCGATCCGTTCGCGCATGCCCTCCGGCCCGATGTCGTCGATCATGAACTTGAGGCGCGCCTTGACGCGCGAGACGCGGTAGCGGAGGTCCTCGCGCCACTCGTCCAGGATCGCCGCGAGCACCGTGACGGCGTCGTCCTTCGGCACCCAGATGCCGAGCTCGCGCGCGATCCGCGGGACGGACGACAGCCCGCCGCCGACCAGCACGCCGAAGCCCTCCTCCCCGTCGCGGAGCGCGCCGATGAGCGCGATGCAGTTGATCTCCGGCGCCGAGCAGGCGTCCCGGCAGGCGGTGATCGCGATCTTGTGCTTGCGTGGCAGGTCCGAGTAGTCGGGGTTGCCGTAGAAGAACTCTGCGGCCTCTTCGAGCACCGGCGTCGGGTCGAAGAGCTCGTCGTGTGCGAGCCCGGCGACCGGGCAGCCGGTGATGTTGCGAACCGTGTCGCCGCAGGCGCCGGCCGAGGTCAGGTCGGCCGCGTGGAGCCGGTCGAAGACCTCTGGCAGAGCGTCGAGCTTGATGTAGTGCAGCTGGACGTTCTGGCGTGTGCTGAGCTCGCCCGACTCGCGTCCGTGCACGTTCGACAGCTCGCCGATCGCCCGCAACTGAGCCGGCGACGTGATCCCGCCGGGGATCTTCACGCGCAGCATGAACGTCCCGATCTTCGGCTTGTCGTGGTAGAGGCCCCACCACTTGAGACGGACGATGTCCTCCTCGTCGACCTGCTCGTAGCCCTGGGCGATCAGCGCCGGCAGCTCGTCGAGCATGCCGAGCGGGCTCTTGTCGCGCTTCAGCCGCTCGACGGAGTTGCGCTTGAGGACCAGCTCGAGTGTGGGAGCAGGGGCACCCAAGGGGCAGAGGCTACCTGCTTCACTTCAGAAAGTAAAGTGACAACCCTTCATTTCTGAAAGTCACACCACGACCGTCGTCGCCCCACGTCGACCTCAGCCACTCACCTCACGTCGTGAAGTGAGACATCGACGGTTCCGTCGGGGCGCCGCTGCACACGCAGC
>JABFWJ010000274.1 GCA_013362295.1 Thermoleophilia bacterium | reverse complement strand
GAGTCGCGCGTTGTCCGGGCATAGCAAGTGGTCGTCGATCAAGCACAAGAAGGGCGCCGCCGACGCGAAGCGCGGCAAGCTCTTCTCGAAGCTCTCGCGCGCGATCATCGTGGCCGCGAAGGAGGGGGGAGGCGATCCTGCGAACAACCTTGCGCTGCAGAACGCGATCGAGAAGGCGAAGTCGTATTCGATGCCGAGGGACAACATCGACCGCGCGATCGCGAAGGGCTCCGGGGCGGACGCCGACGCCGACGCGTTCGAGACGATCGTCTACGAGGGCTACGGGCCGGAGGGTGTCGCAGTGATCGTCGAGGCGCTCACCGACAACCGCAACCGCACGGCGGCCGACGTGCGGCACATGTTCGCGAAGCACGGCGGCAACCTCGGCGCGACGGGTGCGGTGGCCTGGCAGTTCGACCGCCGCGGCGTCGTGGTCGTCCCCGGCGACGGCGTGGACGAGGAGGAGCTGCTGCTCGTGGCGGCGGACGGCGGCGCGGAGGACATCGAGCGCGACGGCGACGTATTTCAGGTCACCTCCGCGCCCGAATCGCTCTCGGCGGTACGACAGGCGATCGAGGCCGCAGGGTTCGCCGTCGATTCGGCGGAGCTGATGCTCGTGCCGAAGACGACGGTCGCCGTCGAGGACGAGGCCAAGGCGCGCCAGGTGATGCGCCTGATCGACGCGCTCGAGGACAACGACGACGTGCAGGACGTCTACGCGAACTTCGACATTCCCGAACGCGTGCTGGAGGCGGTTGCGTCGTAGCCCGCGTAACCGGCGCCGCCGTCCGGGCGTTTTCCTCACATGTCGGTTGTGGACGAAACCTTAAAGAGGTCGGGACAGAGCACGAAACAGGAAGCGCGGTCCGGGCGAGGCTGGTACGCCGTCGTCGCGCGCACCGGGCTCGTTGCGAAGGGAGTGTCCTTCGGCCTTGTCGGCGCGCTCGCGATCAAGCTCGCGCTCGGGCACGGCGGCAAGGCGACGAGCCGCGAGGGAGCGCTCGCGCAGCTGTCGCACGATTTGTTCGGGAAGATCGTCCTGATCGCCCTCGCGGCCGGGTTCGCCGCGTACGCGCTCTGGCGCTTCATTCAGGCGTTCGCGGAGAGGCGCGACCCCGACGAGAACGAAGGGACGGTGTGGGCCAAGCGCGTCGGCTACGTCGGTCGCGGGCTCATCTACTCGGGCCTCGCGTACTCGACCGTGAAGATCCTGGCCGGCAGCGGGAACACGTCCCAGAACGCGCGGGCGCACAAGTCGACCGCGGCGGTGCTCGACTGGCCCGCAGGGCGCTGGATCGTCGGCGCGATCGGGCTCGCGATCGTGGGCGTCGGCATGTGGAATCTCTACCGCGGGCTCGCCCGGAAGTTCGAGGACAGATGGCGCGTCGTCCGGCTCTCGCCGTCGGTGCGGACCTGGGGCGCCCGCGCAGGCGTCCTCGGCCACGTCGCGCGGTTCGTCGTCTTCGGGCTGATCGGCGTGTTCCTCGTCAAGGCTGCGATCGACTACCGGCCGAAGGATGCAATCGGGATCGACGGCGCGCTGCAGAAGCTCGCGCACGCGTCGTACGGGCCCTACCTCCTAGGTTTGACCGCGGCGGGCCTGATCGCCTACGGCGTATTCTGCCTCGTCGACGCCGTCCTCCGAGACGTCTCCGCGAACACCTGACCGGCATGGAGGGCAGGATCGTCGTCTGGGTGGCGACGCACCGCATCGCCATCCTCAATGACCCGGCCGTGTGGCTCGGGACGATCGACAAGCTGGGCGCAGTCTGGATCGCGTTCGCGCTCGTCATCGCCGCCGCGAGGCGGCTGGGCGTGCTCCGGTCGCTCGGCTTCGCGCTCGTAACGGGGCTCACCGTCTTCGCCGCCGACTCGCTGTCGTTCCTCGTGAAGGACTTCACGCATCGGACGCGCCCGTTCGTGGCGCACCCGTCCATCCACCCGCTGTACGTGGTGCACTCGAGCTCGTTCCCCGCCGGACACGGAGCGACGGCCTTCGCCGGGGCGGTACTGCTCTCCGTCGTCGCGCCGCGTCTTGCCCCCTTCCTGCTCGTGCTCGCCACGCTGATCGGCGTTTCGCGCGTGTACGTCGGGGTGCACTATCCGACCGACGTGCTCGCCGGGGCCGTGCTCGGCGCCGCCGTCGGCGCCGTCGCGGCCTACGTGGTCGTCCGCACCGGGCTCACGTCCGAGGGTGCTGCATCCCGAGCTGCAGGTCGAACGTGGCCCCGACGAGCTTTCCGAGCGCTTCTCTGAGCGTCGGCGGCGAGGCAAACCCGAGATCGACGTGCACCTCGAGGTTGCGCAGCAGGTGCTCGTCGGTCCACTCGGCTCGGTAGGTGGCGTTCCGCGTCGCCTTCGCGAGCTGATCGGCCTCGGCGTCGCTGAGTGTTCGCCGTGAGCCGGCCAGCTCGAGCAGCGTGTTCGCCGCGGCGGCGACGTCGAGCTCGCCGCGCGCGCAGCGTTCGCCGCAGCCCGACGCGCTCTTGATCCACTTGCCGATCTCGATCGACCCGCCCGTGCGAACGCGCTGGGCCGACCCGCGCAGCTCGGCCAGGTTGGAGTCGGTCAACGAGCGGCGCCTGCCGTCGACGAGCGCATAGCCGCCCGCCTTGTCGAGCACGAGCGTGTCGTCGGCAGAGCGGCCGTTCGCGATCTGGGTGTAGACGACGCGCGCGGTCGGCACATCACCGAAGGCGAACGGCCCCCTCAGCTTCCAGCCGAACGGATTGCGTGCCTTCGCCGCGTGGGGCGTGACGAGCAGCGAGAAGTCGATCACGCCTGCACGGATCTTGCGCATGGTGTCGCCCGTTGCGTCCAGGTCCTCGCGCAGGCCGCCGCGGCCGCACCC
>JABFWJ010000135.1 GCA_013362295.1 Thermoleophilia bacterium | reverse complement strand
CCCAAGCGGAAGACGGCCAAGAACGGGCGCTTCGCCTGGCCCAGGAACGCGAATGGATGGACGATCGTCCTCGTCTCGTACCCGAAGACGAACGGTCGCCCCTCGGCGCTCCAGACCGCCGACCGGGCCGCGCGGGCCGGGCTCCACCAGGTCGGGCTGCTCGATTCGAGCCGCTACGCGAGCCTGCAGCCCGGGTACTTCGTCGTCTTCACCGGGATCTACCCGGCGAAAGCCGACGCCGACGCGGCCGTCGCGACGGCGCGCCAGGCGGGCTTCGGCGGCGCCTATTCGCGCCAAATCGCCCGCTAACGGGCGATTCGAGGTGTAGGCCGACCCCGGGTGGGTACTGTGCTCTTGGCCCGCAGGGCCGTTTACCCAAGAGAAAACATTTGTAACAGCCCGCGGGAGAAGGTAGAGTCGTCGCCGGGTCGAGCCGGTGGTGGGAGTTTTACCGCTTCTCAAAGGGCTATTTGGCTACAGTCGAGGAAAGCGAACCAGCATCAATGGACGAACGTATCGTTCACATTCAGCTCTGCATGTATCAGTACTCGCGAGCGATCTATCGCTCGATCAAGGACCTGATCGACCCCTACGTCGACCAGGAGACGCAACTCGAGTACCGCCGGGACGTGCTCGCTGCGACGGAAGGGACGATGCTGCGACTGGCAGCAGATCCCCACTACTTCGCCAAGCCGGACAAGGCGCTCTTCCAGGACATCAGGCGCTTTTTCCCGATCACCGTTCAGGCGCAGGTCGCCTGGGCCGTGACGCAGGGCGTCGACGCCGCCGTGACGTTTGTCGAGGAGCAGATCGAAGCCGGCGCGTTCGACGGAGGAGTCGCCCGCTGCCGAGCGACGACGCGCAAGGGCAAGGCTTGCCAGCGCACCCCGCTGCCGGACCGCGACTACTGCCCGTCGCACCAGCACCTCGAGCGCAGCAAAGCCGCGGCGTAGACCGTCCGCTAGGCTCGCGTCGCCGAACCGGCGTAGGCTCGACGGAGCCGCCAAGAAACAGGCGTAGGCTCGACGGAGCCGCCAAGAAACAGGCGTAGGCTGGACGGAGCCGCCAAGAGATGAGCCACGACACGGACAAACTGATCCGCCAGCTCTCGCTGGTCGCGTTTCTGATGGCCGAGCGGCGTCCGCTGACGGCGCGCGACATCAAGTCGAATGTCGAGGGCTACCAGGAGATGAGCGACGAGGCCTTCGCACGCCGCTTCTATTCCGACCGGGCAGAGCTCGTCTCGCTCGGCGTCCCGCTCGACAGCCAACGCGACGAGTTCACCGGCGAGGAGCTGTACACGCTGCGCGCCGAGCGCTACTTCCTGCCCGAGCTCGAGCTCGACGACGAGGAGCTCGCCGCGCTCCAGACGTGCTTCTACCTGCTCGAGGGCCGGTTCGCGTATGCGGAGCCGCTGCGGCTCGCGCTGCAGAACCTCGCGCTCGGCCGCTCGGCCGGGCCGCTCGCCGCGACGCCGACCGGCACGGCCGGCCGTGTCGAAGTGCGCGACCCCGACTACTCGCTCGAGCTGCAGGGCCGGCTCGGGAAGCTCGAGGGTGCGATCTCCAAGCAGCGGACCGTGAAGTTCCGGTACTGGTCGATCTACCGCGACGCCGAGGAGGAGCGCACGCTCAATCCCTACGCGCTGCTGCCGGAGAACGGCTCGTGGTACGTGATCGGCCACGACCTCGACCGCGACGACATCCGGACGTTCCGTGTCTCGCGCATCCGCTCCGACATCCGCTTCGCGACGCGCCGCGAGCGTGACTTCCGGCTCCCGCCCGAATTCGACGTCGAGAACTACCGCGGCCGCGCCGAATGGCAGTTCGGCGACATCGTCGGCGAGGCCAAGGTCGACGTCGCACCGGACACCGCCTGGTGGGTCGCGCGCGCCTACGGCGGCGACCGGAACCACGTCGAGGACGACGTCTTCGTCACCGAGTACGCCTCGTCGCACCTGCTCGCGCGCTGGATTCTGCGCCAGGACGGGCGAGCCTTGCCGCTCGAGCCGTCCGAGCTGCGCCGCCTCGTCGTCGAGGGGGCGCGTGCCGCGCGCAACGCGCACGAGGGAGCGCCGCCGACGCCCGCCGCCGAGGTCGTGCCGGGCGTGAGCGACGGCGCCGCCGAGCGCTTCGCCGGTCCGGTGGCGCCCGAGCGCTTCGGGGTGCTGCAGTCGCTGCTTGCCTACCTGCTCGCCGCCTGCGGCGAGGAGCGTGAGGGCGTGATCCCCGTGCAGGATCTCGTCGACCGCTTCTCGATCCCGCGCGAGCAGGTCGAGGAGCACCTCTCGCTGCTCAACCTCGTCAACTTCGGCGGCGGCTGCTACGCCGTCTATGCGGAGCTTCAGGGCGAGCAGGTGCACGTCGACAAGGAGCTGTTCGGCGACACGTTCCGGAGGCCGCCGCGCCTGACGCCGCTCGAGGCGCGGGCGATCCGCCTCGCGCTCGAGTTCGTGGGGCCGATGGTCGCCGCGGGCGCGCACTCGCCGCTCGACCGTGTCCGCGCCAAGCTCGAGGAGACCTTCGGCGCGTTCGAGCTGACGCAGACGCCGGCGCCGCAGGTCGGCGAGGAAGAGGGGCTCGTCGACACGCTGACGAAGGCGATCGGCGAGCACAAGCTCGTCGAGATCGAGTACCTGAAGCCCGAGGAGCAGGAGGTCGTGACTCGCACGGTCGAGCCGTACTCGATCGAGCGTCGTCTCCCCCACTGGTACGTCCACACCTGGGACGTTGAACGCGATCAGCCCCGCTCGTACCGGCTCGACCGCATGCGCAACGCGACGGCGCTGCGCAAGGGCTTCAAGCCGCGCGAGGGCTTCGACCCGTCGGAGCTGCACGGTGCGACGACCGCGCGCATCTGGT
>JABFWJ010000295.1 GCA_013362295.1 Thermoleophilia bacterium | reverse complement strand
ACGACGCTCGTCAGGCGCAGAGTCGTTCCGTCGCGGTCGCGTTCGAGGCCGGCCCGGCCGCGAACGTCCGGCTTGTCGAACGAGACCGCCCATCCCAGGCCGCATTCGAACGGAGAGACCGAGGGGTCGTACTCGACGCCGCCGATGATGAACCCGCCTTCGATCCGGAAGAGATCGAGCGCGGTCATGCCGATCACCTTCATCCCCTGCGGCTCGCCTGCCTCGAGCAGCGCGTCCCATAGTTCGAGCGCGCGGTCGCGGTCGACCCAGAGCTCGTAGCCGAGCTCCGCCGTGTAGCCGAGGCGTGTCATGAAGATCGGGACGCCGGCGATCGAGACGTCCTCGCGGAACGTGTAATACGGGAAGCTCTCGTTCGAGAGATCCTGGTCGGCGAGCGGCTGCAGGATCTCGCGGCTGCGCGGCCCCTGGAGACACAGATGCGGCATCGCGTCCGTGAACTCCCGCACCTCGATCCCGGTCCCTTCGGCCTGCGAGCTGAAGATCTCGAAATCGCGGTCGTTTGCCCCGCAGAAGCGCACCCGGCCGTCGCCGCGCGGCAGCACGGTGCAGTCGTCGACCATCTTCCCGTCCTCGTCGACGAGGGGGCCGTAGGCGATCTGTCCCGGCCGGAGCTTCGAGACGTCGCGGCCGACGACCGAGTTGACGAGCTCGAGCGCACCGGGGCCGTCGAGGTCGACCTTGCGCAGCATCGTGAAGTCCATCAGCCCGGCCGTCTCGCGCACCGCGCGGTACTCCTCCTCGACGCCGGTGACGACGCTCGGCGCGAAATAGCCGAACAGGTCCATCCATTCGTTGGTGAGCGCCGCGAGGCGCGGGTGGAACGCGGTTTCCTTGCTCATGAAGCGACCTCCTGTTGGCCGACTGCGACCGGTGCCGACAGATCGAGTGCTTCCAGCACGAGCTCGGAGAGCTCGCGCAGCTCGATCTCGCCCTGGTGCCCCGATGTCTTGATCGCGTCCTCGTACATCGTCACGTCCTTGGGACAGCAGACGACGAAGTAGTCGAGCGCGCCGAGCGCCACGGCCTCGTCGATCCGCTGCTCGCTCGGGCGCCTGAAGCCCGGTTGCTTCAGCTCCTTCATCCAGATGCGGCCGCCGCCCGCCCCGCAGCAGAACGAGTTGTCCCGGTTGCGCGGCATCTCCACGAGCTCGCAGCCGATCGCCTCGAGCACGCGGCGCGGCGCTTCGTAGACGCCGTTGTAGCGGCCGAGCGTGCACGGGTCGTGGTACGTGATGCGATAGCCGAGTTGTCTCCGCGGCGTGAGCGTGCCGCTCTCGAGCAGCTCGAGCAGAAGCTGGGAGTGGTGGACGACGAGCCACTCGCCGCCGTGCTGCGGGTACTCGTTCCTGAGCGTGTGGAACGTGTGCGGATCGGACGAGAAGATCCGCTCGAACTCGCAGCGCGAGATCGTCCTGATGTTCTCCTCGGCGAGCGCGGCCCAGAGGCCCTCCTCTCCGGCGCGCCGCACGTCGCAGCCGGCCGTCTTCTCCGCGTCGAAGAGGATGCCGAAGTCGACCGCCGCCTCGTGCAGGATGCGCGCCAGCGCCTGCGTCGCACGCTGGTTGCGCGCGTCGAACGACGCGTAGTCGCCGACGAACCAGAGAAGCTCGGCCGGCTCGCGCCGCACGTCCTTGACGTCGAAGCCGAGCTCGCGCGTCCAGCGCGGCCGCTTGCGCTTCGGCTCGCCGAAGGAGTTGCCGGACTCGTACACCGCCTCGAGCGTCGTCTGGAGGAGCGGATCGAGGTTGCCGTCCTCGACCAGGCGCCGCCGCAGCTGGTTGATGATCGGCACGTGCTCGATGCCGACCGGGCAGATCTCGACGCACGCCATGCATTGCGTGCACGACCAGATCGTCTCCGGCCGCACGCGGTCGCCGATCTGCGCGCCGGGGCCTGTATGCGCGGACAGCTCGCGCAGGTCGAGGATCACGTCGCGCGGCGAGAGCGGGTAACCGGACGCCGTCGCCGGGCAGGCCTGATGGCACTTCCCGCATTTCGTGCAGGCGTCGAGCGAGACGAGGTGCTCCCACGAGAGGTCGGCGATACGCCCGTAGCCGACCTGCTCAGCACGTGCGCCCTCCGGGAGCAGCGGCAGTCGCTTGCCGGCGCGCTCGTCGCGCAGCGCGACGTTCGCCGGCCCGGTGAGCATGTGCACCGCCTTCGTGTAGGGGATGGCGGCGACGAACATGAGCGCGACGACGCCGTGCGACCACCACGTCGCGAAGTGCGCGCTCGAGGCCTGGTGCGCGGTCATCCCGAGCGCGCGCAGGCCGCGGCCGGCGGCCCAGCCGAACGGCGACCACGTCTCGAACCCGGGATTCGTCTGCGCGACGCGGAATGCTTCGAGCAGGAAGCCGCTCAGCGCGAGGAACAGCAGCGAGCCCAGGAAGACCCAGTCGCCGATGACGTAGAGGCGCCGGTCCTCCTCGCGGTCTGGGCGACGGTAGTCGAGCCGGGGCGGACGGCGCAGCCGCTTGACCGTCATGATCGCGAGCCCCACCGTCAGCGCGAGCCCGAAGACGTCGAGGATCAGTGAGTAGCCGAGGTAGAACGGGCCGTGCCAGAAGTCGAAGCCGAAGAGCGGCTTCGCGACGTCCTCCTGCAGGGAGAGGACGACCGTGCCCGCGAACAGCACGAGGAAGCCGTAGAAGATCAGGGCGTGGCCGAGGCCGGCGAGCGGATCGCGCCGCCGGATCCAGCGATGCGTGAAGACGATCGCCGCGGCGCGGCCCGCACGCGCGCCGAGCCCGCGCGCTTCGAGCGGGCGGCCTGCTGCGTACCGGCTCACGAGCCGGGCCGCGCCCAGGGCGAAGACGGCCGTCGAGAGGACGATCAGCCCGTACCA
>JABFWJ010000153.1 GCA_013362295.1 Thermoleophilia bacterium | reverse complement strand
ACGGTCGCGACGAGGCGCAGGATCTCCTCGACTTGCTCTCTTCCGTGGTAGGGCTTGTAGACCGCGGGGCTGAAGAACTCGACGTCGTCGGCGAGCGTCGCGAGCGCGGCGTCCTCGTCGCCCGCCTCGATCGCGCGGCCGAACGGATGAGCGACGTTCATGCGGCGTCCAGTGCCTCGTTGACGAGCCGGTCGGCGAGCTCGTTGTGCGCGCGCTTCACATGTCGATACTCGACGCTGCCGAGGCGGCGGGCAAGCGATACCGCCTGCTCGTAGAGCTCGCGGAGCGCCTCGTTCTTCACGCGGTACTCGCCGCGCATCTGCTTGACCATCAGCTCCGAGTCGGAGACGACCTCGACCTCGGGAACGTGCAGCTCGAGCGCCCGCTGCAGGCCGGCCACGAGGCCGCTGTATTCGGCGATGTTGTTCGTCGCGGTGCCGATCGCCTCGCCCTCGGCGGCGAGCACCGTGCCGTCCTCCGACTCGAGGACGAAGCCGTACGCGGCAGGCCCCGGGTTACCGCGTGCACCGCCGTCGGTGAAGAGGCGAGCCTTCACGACACCAGCTCGTAGACGTCGAACGCCGGCTCTTCGTACGGATGCGCTGCACGCAGCGCGGCGACGACCTCGTCGTGCCGCTCGATCGGGAAGACGGTCTCGAGGCGCAGCTCCGCGACGCGCTCCTCCACCCCGCGCCGTCCGACGGCCGGGTCGGTCCCCTCGCCGCCGAGGAACGTGCCCGTGCCTTCGGCGTACCACGAGCACCGCTCGTAGCCGCCGATCCGGCCCGCGCCGGCGTCGAAGAGCGCCCCGCGGACGGTGTCGAGCGCCTCGCGAGGAACGAAGACGACGAGCTTCCGGTTCACGGATCCTGACACTACCGGGCGAAAACCTCAGGGCTCGAATCTGGTTCGGCTGCGCCGAATCAGGTTCGAAAACCTCAGGGCTCGAATCTGGTTCGGCTGCGCCGAATCACGTTCGGGCTGCTAGGACGCGGGGTGCTCGATGTTGTCGATCTGTGCGCGCTGCAGCTTGCCGCTGTAGTCGACGTAGACGGACTTCCATTCGGTGAACACGTCGAGTGCCGCCTGGCCGGCCTCGCGGTGGCCGTTCCCCGTCTGCTTCATGCCACCGAAGGGCAAGTGCACCTCCGCGCCCGTCGTGCCGGCGTTGATGTAGGTGATGCCGGTCTGCAGGTCGCGCATCGCCTTGAACGCCTTGTTCACGTCGCGCGTGAAGATCGACGACGAGAGGCCGTACTTGACGCTGTTCGCGGCGGCGACCGCCTGCTCGAACGAGTCGACCGGGATCAACGCCGTCGTCGGGCCGAAGATCTCCTCCTGCGCGATGCGCATCTGCGGTTCGACGTCGGCGAAGACGGTCGGACGGTAGTAGAAGCCGTGACCCTCGACGCGCTCGCCTCCGGTCAACAGCTTCGCGCCTTCGTTGCGACCGATCCCGGTGTACGAGTGGATCTTCTCCACCGCGGCCTCGTTGATCACCGGGCCGATCTCCGTCTCGTCCTCCCACGGCGCGCCGATGCGCATGCGCTCCGCACGCGCGACGAGCTTCGCCTGCAGCGTGTCGTAGACGCCCCGGTGCACGATCACGCGCGACGCGGCGGTGCAACGCTGACCGGCGGTGCCGAACGCCGACCACACGATGCCGTCGACCGCAAGATCGATGTCGGCGTCGTCCATCACGATGATCGCGTTCTTGCCGCCGAGCTCCAAGTGCACGTGCTTGAGCTCGTCGGCGGCGGCCTTCGTCACGAGGACGCCGGTCTCGCGCGAGCCCGTGAACGTGATCACCGGCACGTCGGGATGGCGGACGAGCGCCTCGCCCGCCTCCTCGCCGAACCCGTGCACGATCTGCACGACCCCCTCGGGCAAGCCGGCCTCGTGCAGCAGGTCGACGAAGCGCTGCGCGAGGAGCGGCGTGTCCTCGGCCGGCTTGAGCACCACGGTGTTCCCGCAGACGAGAGCGGGACAGAGCTTCCAGGCGGGAATCGCGATCGGGAAGTTCCACGGCGTGATCGCCCCGACGACGCCGACCGGCATGCGCACGCTCATCATGAACTTGTCGCGGAGCTCCGACGGCGTCGTGTGGCCGAACAGGCGCCGGCCCTCTCCGCCCATGTAATAGCTCATGTCGATCGCTTCCTGGATGTCGCCGCCGGCCTCGGCCTTGACCTTCCCCATCTCGCGGGTCATCAGGTCGGAGAGCCCCGCCTTCTCGCGCTCGAGGAGCTGTGCGAAGCGGAAGAGGATGGTGCCGCGCTCGGGAGCCGGCACGAGGCGCCACTCCTCCCACGCAGCCTTTGCGGTGCGTACCGCGCGGTCGACGTCCTCGGCGCCCGAGCGCGGGAAGCGCTCGATCACCTCACCCGTCGAGGGGTTCAGGGATTCGAAGGTCGCAGTTGCCATGCCCCGATCCTACGGATCGGGACGCGCTACTCGTCGGGTTGCGCGGTCTCGGCGAACGTTCCCGGGACGCGGGGGCGCCGGCGGTCGCGCACTTCCCGCCGCTCCTTGAACGAGGCGCTGTCCTCGCCGGCGCGCCGGTCCGGGCCCTCTCGGCGGTCGACGATGACCGCCACGTTCGGGTTGTCCCTGTAGTACTCGACCATCTTGTCGTAGAGGTCGTCGGCGAGCTCGGGAGGGATGACGCAATAGATCACGATCTGATTCTAAGACGGTACGCGCCGAGCGCTAGACGCGAGAGATATCCGGAACGAGCCTGCCGCCCTCGTCGATACGCGCGTTCCACCGCGTGTACGTCCCATCGAGGTCGCCGAGCTCGTGGCCGCGCTCTGCAAGCCGCACGGGCTGCGCCGAGTCGGGAGTGACGCGGTACTGGTACCACGAGATAT
>JABFWJ010000173.1 GCA_013362295.1 Thermoleophilia bacterium | reverse complement strand
ACGAGCGCGATGGCCGACCTGCACGTGCCGATCCGCGCGGGGAGCGACATCGCCTTCCTCGGCGGCGTGATCCGCCACATCCTCGAGAACGGGCGCGAGTTCCGCGAGTACGTCCGGCACTACACCAACGCGCCGGCGATCATCAGCGAGGACTTCAAGGACACGGAGGACCTCGACGGCTTCTTCTCGGGGTTCGTCCCCGAGGACGGCGTCTACAGGCCCGGCACGTGGGGCTACCAGGACGCGGGCGGCGAGCTCGCCGCCGGGAAGAGCGAGCAGACCGCCGACGTCTCCGGCGAGCAGGCCCACGGCGCGCACGGCATGACGCTGCCGGGCGGCAAGCCGCCGCACATGGACATGGAGATGGAGCACGAGCGCTGCGTCCTGCAGCTCCTGAAGCGCCACTTCCGCCGGTACACGCCCGAGCTCGTCGAGGAGGTCTGCGGGGTCCCGAAGGAGAAGTTCCTCGCCGTCGCCGAGGCGCTGTGCGACAACTCGGGCCCGGAGCGCACGTCCGCGATCGCCTACGCCGTCGGCTGGACGCAGCACACGGTCGGCGTGCAGATCATCCGCGCCGCCTCGATCGTCCAGCTCCTGCTCGGCAACATCGGCCGCCCCGGCGGCGGGATCCTCGCGCTGCGCGGCCACGCGAACATCCAGGGCTCGACGGACATCCCGACGCTCTACAACATCCTCCCGAGCTACATCCCGATGCCCCACCCGCAGGGCCACGCGACCCTGCAGGAGTTCGTCGACAAGAACGGCCCGGACACGGGCGCGTGGGGCGCCCTCAAGAGCTACACGACGAGCCTGCTCAAGGCCTGGTGGGGCGAGCACGCGACGGCCGAGGACGACTTCTGCTTCGGCTACCTCCCGCGCATCAACGGCGACCACTCGGTCTATCCGACGATGCTGCGGATGATCGACGGCGACTGCAAGGGCTACTTCATCGTCGGCGAGAACCCGGCGGTCGGCAACGCCAACGCCCGCCTGCAGCGCACGGCGCTGGCGGGCCTGGAATGGCTCGTCGTGCGGGACACGAACGAGATCGAGTCGGCGTCGTTCTGGTACGACAGCCCCGAGATCGACTCCGGCGAGACGCGCCCGCAGGACATCGGGACCGAGGTCTTCTTCCTGCCCGCCGCCGCGCACACGGAGAAGGCGGGCTGCTTCACGAACACGCAGCGGCTCCTCCAGTGGCGCGAGAAGGCGGTCGAGCCGCCCGGCGACTGCCGCTCGGACCTGCACTGGATCTACGACCTCGGCCGGCGGATCCGGCGCAAGCTGCGCGACTCGACCGACCCGCGCGACCGCCCGATCCTCGAGCTCACGTGGAACTACCCGACGGAGGGCCCGCACGCGGAGCCGTCGGCCGACGCCGTGCTGCAGGAGATCAACGGCCGCCACGCCGACGGGACGTTCGTGGCGAAGTACCAGGAGCTCAAGGACGACGGCTCGACGACGTGCGGCTCGTGGCTGCACGCGGGCATCTACGAGGACGGCGTCAACCAGGCCGCCCGTCGCCGGCCGCACACCGAGCAGGACTGGGTCGCGCGCGAGTGGGGCTGGGCGTGGCCGGCCGACACGCGGCTGCTCTACAACCGCGCCTCGGCCGACCCCGAGGGCAAGCCGTGGTCGGAGCGCAAGCGGTACGTGTGGTGGGACGCCGAACAGGGCGGATGGACCGGCGTCGACCACCCCGACTTCCCCGAGGACAAGGCGCCGGACTACGAGCCCGAGGACGACGCCAAGGGCATGGCCGGGATCCGCGGCTCGACGCCGTTCATCGCCCACCCGGACGGCCTGGGATGGATCTGGGCGCCCTCGGGCCTCGTCGACGGCCCGGTGCCCACGCACTACGAGCCGTTCGAGTCGCCGTTCCGCAACCCGCTGTACAAGCAGGGCACCGACCCGATGGTCCAGACCTTCCGGCGTCGCGAGAACCCGTACAACCCGAGCGACGGCAATCCCGGCGCCGACGTGTTCCCGTTCGTGATGACGACGCACCGGCTGACCGAGCACCACACCGCCGGCGGCATGTCGCGCACCGTCGCCTACCTGTCCGAGCTGCAGCCCGAGATGTTCGTCGAGGTCAGCCCGGGCCTCGCGGCCGAGCGCGGTCTCGAGCACGCCGGCTGGGCGACGCTCGTGACCGCGCGCTCGGCGATCGAGGCGCGCGTGCTCGTCACCGACCGGATCAAGCCGCTGCGGGTCATGGGGCGCGTCGTGCACCAGATCGGCGTGCCGTACCACTGGGGCCGGCGCGGGCTCGTGACGGGCGACGCCGGCAACGAGCTCACGTCGCTCGCGCTCGACTTCAACGTCCACATCTCCGAGTACAAGACGCTGACGTGCGACATCGTGCCGGGGCGCCGGCCCCGCGGACGCGCGCTCGCGGCGTTCGTCGAGGGCTACCGCAAGCGCGCGGGAATCGAGGCCTGATGCCCAACGCCGAGCTCGAGGTCCGCACGTACGGCGCCGAGGCGAAGCCCCGCGTGGTGATCTTCACCGACACGTCGCTGTGCATCGGCTGCAAGGCGTGCGAGGTGGCGTGCAAGGAGTGGAACCACGTCCCGGACGACATCGCGCCGTGGACGGGCGACTCGTACGACAACACCCGGTCGCTCGGCGCGGACACGTGGCGCCACGTCGCGTTCGTCGAGCAGAAGCTTCCGGTCGGCGCCGACGGGGCGGCGCGCTCGCTCGTGCAGACCGCGGCGGCCGAGGGGCTCGCGGAGCACGCCGGCCTCGACACCTACCAGGAGGGCGACGGGCTGCGCTGGCTCATGTCCTCCGACGTCTGCAAGCACTGCACCGACGCCGCCTGCCTCGACGTCTGCCCGACCGGCGCGCTGTTCCGGACCGAGTTCGGCACCGTCGTC
>JABFWJ010000216.1 GCA_013362295.1 Thermoleophilia bacterium | reverse complement strand
GGTACCCGGATAGTCGCCCGCCTCCGGCGCGTCGCCGGTGACTGCGAGCACGTTGCGCAGACCTTCGGCGTGCGCCCCGAGCAGCTGCGATTCCAGCCCGGCGATCGTCGAGTCGCGCGGCGTCAGATGCGGGATCACTTCGATCCCGGCCTCGCGCTGGATCACGGCCGATGCCATCAGCCCGCTCATGCGGGCGCGCGCCCGTGGGTTGTCGTTGACGTCGACGACGTGCGCCTTTCCCGACTCGCGGATCGTGCGCGCGGCCTCGACGAGGCCGTCGACCCGACCGCCGAGGGGCGGGTCGAGCTGAACCGACACGACGAACTCGCCCGTCGCCAGGAGCCGCGCCAGCTCCGTCGGCTCCTCCGCCGCGGGCGCCGCCGCCACCGCGACGGGCCCTCGGACCGGTGACGCGGCCCGCGCCGGCCGGTCTTCGTCGACGGCGCGGCGGATCGCTGCGATCTGCGCCGGAGTCGTGCCGCAGCACCCGCCGATCAGGCGCGCGCCGAGCGCTCGTGCGCTCGCCGTGAAGTCGCCGAAGTACTCCGGCGTCGCATGCGGAAACGAGATGCGCGAGCCGGCCATCGTGGCGAGACCGACGTTCGGCAGTGCGGCGAGCACCGCTCCGTCTCCGGACATCTCAGCGAGCGCCGACAACGCCGCGGCCGGCCCGCGGCCGTGATTCGCACCGAACGCCGCGACGGCGAGCGGCCGCAGCCGAGCCGCCGCTTGGCGCGCGCTGACGCCGGCCATCGTGACCGCGTCGCTGTCGAAGCTCATCAGCGCGACGATCGGCAGCCCCGACACCGAGCGGACCGCCTCGACCGCCTCTTCCAGCTCGTCGAGATCGAAGAACGTCTCCAGCATGAAGACGTCGGCGCCGCGCCCTTCGAGGATGCGTGCCTGCTCGGCGACGAGCGGGCCGCCGTCGCGGCCGACCGGTCCGATCGAGCCGCCGATGAAGACCTCGCGCCCGGCGATCTCGCGCGCGTCGCGCGCCAGCTTCACGGCGGTCGAGTTGATCCGCTCGAACTCGTCCTCGAGGAAGTGCTGGGCGAGCTTGCGGCGGTTCGCGCCGAACGTGTTCGTCTCGATCAGGTCGGCGCCCGCGTTGATGAAGCTCACGTGGACGGCCGTGACGGCGTCCGGGGCGCGCAGATTCGCCTCCTCGGGGGTGCGCAGGCCGGGGACCGCGGCGGCGAGCAGCACGCCCAGTCCGCCGTCGGCGACGAGCGGGAGTCCTGTGTTCAAGCGGGATTCGAAGCTCGCCACGCGGCCAGGGTAGTCAAGTGAAGCGGTCAACTACGAAACGGGTGATGGATCAACCGGCCCCCGAGGAGGAGGATGGAACAGTCACCTGCACGGGCCCGTTGCGGCGGGGCCCAGAAGCGGGGGGCGGACACTCCCACATGAGGACGGCGTCGGCGGCGGCGCCGTCTTCGCGTCAAGGATTGACCGAGCACGACCGATAACGAGGACGACCTCCCGAGGGACTGACGGCAATCTTTCCTGCGGCGAGGCAAGCGGCCGGCGCAAGCCGGCCGCCTTCGTACTTCAGTGCACCGCCGCTCTAGTGCACTGCGAGGCGGGCCGTGTACACGACCCAGCCGCGCCGGTAGCGCACGAAGGCGCTGACGCCGCCGCCTCTGGTCGCCACCCAGCTGACGTCACGCCCGCGCAGCGTCACGACGGCCGGAGCGCCCCCGACGGTCACGGTCGACTCGAGCGGATCGGCGCTCAGCTCGAGATGGAGCGCGGCGCCCCGCGTGACGTTCACGCCCCGCCTCGAGCGAATGAGCGGCGCACCACAGTGCCTGTCCCAGCACCAGGAGCTGATCGCGAGCGGGACGCGGGTCGTGCCGGCCGCGACGAACGCCCGCGGTGGGTGCGCGACGCCGACCAGAAGCACGACGAGAGCGACCACCGATCGAGCTTACGCCTCGTGGAGGACGCGAAATTGTGAACCGGATGCGTCGGTCCTGATGTAATCTCAAGACACGTCAGAGGGTGAGCCGGTTTCGTTCGTGCAGAGGAGAGAGTCCGGCTCCTGCGTCGTCGTTGGTCCCCGTCAACCGCGTAGAAGCCGGAGGTCGCAGAGGTGCTCACTGTCGACATTGCTCTCCCCGACGTCGAGGAACTCCAGAAGCTCGTCGCTACGGGGCAGGAGAAGGGATTCCTCACCTACGACGAGATCGTCAAGGGCATCGAGGAGGTCGAGCTCACCAAGGAGCAAGTCGAGGACTTCACGACCTATCTGATCGACCACGGCGTCGAGCTCGTCGAGGGCGAGGAGCACAAGCGCCTGCCGCACGAGCAGCCGCTCGCCGAGGAAGAGGTCAAGGCGGCGCCGAAGCTCGACCTGACCGTCGAGCCGTCACTCGACTCTCTGCGGTTGTATCTCCGCGAGATCGGCAAGGTGCCGCTGCTCACCGCCGACCAGGAGGTGTACCTGGCGAAGCGGATCGAGCGTGGCGACATGGGCGCCAAGACGCAGATGATCGAGGCGAATCTTCGGCTCGTCGTGTCGATCGCGAAGGGGTACCTCGGCCGCGGCCTGTCGTTCCTCGACCTGATTCAGGAAGGCTCGCTCGGCCTGATCCGTGCTGTCGAGAAGTTCGACTACCGCAAGGGCTACAAGTTCTCGACCTACGCGACGTGGTGGATCCGGCAGGCGGTCACGCGCGCCATCGCCGACAAGGCGCGGACGATCCGCATTCCGGTGCACATGGTCGAGAAGCTCAACAAGGTCGTCCACATCGAGCGCCAGCTCGTCCAGCGGCTCGGCCGCGAGCCGAGGCCGGAGGAGATCGCCGAGGAGCTCGAGATGACGACCGAGGAGGTGCGCGAGATCCTCCGGATGGCGCAGCACCCGGTCTCGCTCGAGAAGCCGATCGGCGAGGAAGAGGACTCGGAGCTCGGCGATTTCGTCGAGGACGAGAACACCGAGACCCCGGACGAGGCCGCCTCACTGACGCTGCGGCGCTCCGACATCGAGACCGCGCTGGCGTCGCTGCCGGAGCGCGAGCGGCAGGTGATCGAGCTGCGCTTCGGGCTCACCGGCGGGCAGCCGTGCACGCTCGAGGAGGTCGGCAAGGCGTTCGGCGTCACGCGCGAGCGGATCCGCCAGATCGAGAACAACACGCTGAAGAAGCTCGAGTCGCTTCCGGAGGCGCAGGCGCTCCGGGACTGCGTCTAAGCGGTCGCGGTCGGACGCACAGCGGGCGCGCCGGCGCGCGCCAGGATCGGCGGCGTCGAGCGCACGCTCGTGAAGCGCAGGTCGGGCTGCGCGTTGCCGCCGTGCGTCGTCGAGAACGGCAGCGACCACGGGCCGCGCGCGTCGATCGTGTAGATGACCGTCGTCTGCTCGCCCGGACGGATGTCGTACCGCGCCTTTCCGAAGCGGATCGTGGTCGGCGCGGCGCCGGCAGGGAGCGAGAGCGTGAAGCGAACAGTGCCCCGCGTCCGCCCGGATGCGTCCGGCCAGACCGTGAGCGCGCCGGAGCGTGCGAGCCACCCGTCCGAGAAGCGGCCGCGCTCGAGCAGCTCGAGGCGCGGGGCCTCGTCGGCGGCCCAGAGCGAGAACGTGCCGGCTGTGGCGACGCGCGCTGCGTTCGCGAAGCGGATCGTCGCTGCGTAGTCCTGGACGAGCACGGTCGTGCCGACGCCGGTCATCGTCCCGTCGCGCGCGATGCGGACGCGCGGCGCGGCGTAGACGTCCGTGGCGCGCGCGTCGCCGAGCAACGCCTCTGCGGCGATCGAGCGGTTCCAGTACAGCTGCTCGATCGCGCTCGCGGGTGGCGAGCCGACCGTCTGCAGCAGCGTCACGTCGCGCAGCCCGGTGGCGTCGACCCATGATGCGTTCACCGGGAGATAGTCGCGCCTGACCTGGCGTGCGTTCGCCGAGTCGCCGACCGTCGCGGCGAACGACGCGAGCAGGGCGGCGGCGAGCGTCGCGGCGACGGCGTAGCGTCCGCCTCCGCGGCGCGAGACGAGTACCGCGCCCGCCGCAGCGGCTCCGGCGAGCACTGCGAGCACGAATGAGCCGTTCGCCGTGCCCACGATCTTCTCCAGCCGGAAGACGGCGACGAGGAAGGGCGAGTCGGTCTTGCCGAGCGCCGCCGCGTAGCCGGACAGCGGCAGCTGGGCGGCGAGGGCGAAGAGGGCGAGCGAAAGCAACGCGACGGCCCCGCGCCCCGGGCGGCCGTGCTTCAGGTACAGCCCGAAGCCAACCGGGACGAGCGGGAGGAGCGCGAACAGGTAGCGCTCCTGGAACCGCGACGAGCCGTTCGAGGCATAGAGCGCGGCCTCGAGCAGAAGCCCGGAGCCGAAGACGGCGCTGAGGCCGGCGAACGCCGTCTCGGTGCGCCCCCGCGGGCGCGCGATCGCGACGAGCGCGCCGGGAACGAGCACGATCCCGGCGGCGAACGCGAGGAGGAACAGGTCGACGCCCGCCCAGTGCAGGAGCGCGCCGCCCACGTGCAGGTGGGTGACGTTCGCGTAGTAGCCGAACACGCGGGCGGGCCCGAGCGCGACGGCGCCGACGACGGGGAGCGCCAGCAAGAAGAGCGGCAGGCGCTGTGTCCTCAGCACCCGGCGGCGGTCGACGAGGACCGCAGCCGCGACGAACGCGGCGGGCAGCACGACGTACTGGACCCGCGCGAAGGTAGCGAGCCCGGCGAGGGCGAGAAAGAGCAGCTGCATTCGCCGGGCCGGCCGCTCGAGGGCGGCGACCCCGGCGGCGAGCGCGCCCATAGCGAACGGGTATGCGACGGGATCGGCCAGGGTGTAGGACGCGAAGACGAGGTCGGGGATCGCGACGGCGAACGCTGCGCAGGCGAGCGCGTATCCCGCCGAGAGGGAGAGGCGCCGGGCGAGGAGGTAGACGGGGACGGCCGCGAGCGACATCAGCACCGCGTTCTCCGCCTGGGTCAGCCGGTAGGCGAGCTCCGGGCCGAAGAGCGCCTGGAACGGAGCCGCGAGGATCGGCTCCAGGAGCGCCGGGAAGTGCGCCGACTCGCCTCGGACGCTCGGGGCGCGGCCGGAGCCGAGCGCGCGGGCGATCGCGGTGTAGAGGTATTCGTCGGGGAAGTAGCGGGGAGCCGGGTGCGCGGCCGACGCGATGAGGCGGACCGCGAACGAGGCGAGGACGACGATCGTCAGCGCGACACGAGCCGTCAGCCCGCGCGCGAGAGCGAACGGGCGACCGACCGCAGGCAGGGCGGCGTCGAGTGCCACCCCGCACGTATCGGCAGGGAGCCGCTAGTCCTTGATCCGGGCCGCGGGGACGAACAGCCTGCAGTGAGGGCACTTGAACCCGCGATAGCGCTCGGCCGAACCGGTGATCAGATCCGCCCGGAACGTCTTCTTGCAGTGCGGGCAGACGACCTCGTCGGCCTGGGTCGCCGAAGTTTCCTCGGCCATGCGGATCAGGCTACCTTCTCAGGCGAGGCTGACGGTCTCGATCCGCACCTCGTCGCGGGGCTTGTCGTTCGGGCCGGTGGCGGCATTCGAGATCGCGTCGGCGACCTCCATCCCCGAGGTGACCGTTCCGAAGACGGTGTGCTTGCCGTCCAGCCACGGGCAGGCGTCGGCCGTGACGATGAAGAACTGGGAGCCGTTCGTATTCGGGCCGGCGTTGGCCATCGCGAGCGCGCCGCGCTCGACCTTGTGGTCGTTGAACTCGTCTTCGAACTGGTAGCCGGGGCCGCCGGCGCCGGTGCCGGTCGGGTCGCCGCCCTGGATCATGAAGTCCGGGATCACACGGTGGAAGATCACGCCGTCGTAGAACCCGTCCTGCGCGAGCTTCTTGAAGTTCTGGACGGTCTTGGGTGCGTCGTCGTCGAAGAGCTCGAGCTCGATCGTTCCCTGGTTCGTCTGCATGGTTGCTTTGCTCATACGGCGGACCCTACGTCACGGGTAGGAGGATGATCGTCGGCAGCGTGCTCCGGGAAACCGCCGCCCTCCTCGTCGCCTCCGCGCTCGCGGCGGGTTGCGGCTCCGGGACGCCGCCGCAGCCGGACCGCGAGTGGCTTGCGAACGCACGTGGCGTGATCGAGCAGCTGCGCGGCGACGTCCTCACCGTCTCGGGGTACGACCGGCTCGCGGCGGCTCGCAGGGGGCTGCGCGACGACTCCGAGCTCTACCAGCTCCTCGTCGTCTACACCGATTTCGGCGGTTGCCTGCACATGACGGCTGCGGTGGGGGCCGTCCCGCCCGGCCGCGAGCGCGTCGTCCGGCTGCTGCACCGCGCGTGCGGACACCTGCTGCGGGCGGACACGCTCTTCACGCGCGCCGTCGCGCACGGCGCGCCGGGCTCACTCGTCCGCGCCACGCAGCAAGCTGTCGCTGCCGTGCCGGCGCTGGACGCCGCTGCCCTCGCGCTGGCCGGTACCCGGCATTCCTGAAATCCGCGGCCGGCGATGCTTGGTCAAGATTTTGGGCTTTTGCTCGGTCTCAGGGAGTGATGCATGCCCTGATCCTGGCCGCCGGCCGCAGTTCGAGCCTGGCCGACAGCACCCCGACGTGCCTGCTCGAGGTCGGCGGCCGACCCCTCCTTTCGCACCAGCTCGACGCCGCACGGGCCGCGGGCGCGCAGCGGTTGACCGTCGTGACGGGCCACGGGCACGATCGGGTGCGGGCGCTGGTCGCCGGGGAAGTCGACATCGTTCACAACGAGCGCTTCGCCGACACCGGCAGCCTCTACTCGTTCTGGCTCGCGCGGAGCCGCGTCCGCGGCGACGTGCTCGTGTTGAACTGCGACGTTCTCTTCCCGGACCACGTGCTGCGCGGGCTGCTGCATCGTGGCAGCGCTCTCGCATTCGACTCGCGCTGCGCCGAGTCCCGCGAGCACATCAAGGCGACGGAGGAGGGGCGGCTCGTCGAGCTGAACAAGGAGCCGCTGCCGCAGGACACGAGCGGCGAGCACCTCGGTCTTCTGCACCTGACCGACGAGGTCGCGCGCGCGGCGTTCGACACCGCCGACGAGCTCGTCCGTCAGGGTCGGGACCACGATGCGCTGAGCACGGCGATCAACATCGTCGCCGGCCGCCACTCGATCGCTTGCGTCGACGTCGCCGGCCTTCCATGGGTGGAGATCGACCATCCGGAGGATCTCGACGAGGCGCGCACCGAGGTGTGGCCGGCGATCGCGCAGCTCGGTACGAAATTTCAAGGAACGACCGGCCGCTCTTCGGCACGCCCGAATGGGGGGATCGTGCGTGAGCTCGGCTTCTCCGGCGAGCGGCCGGTCGTGCACGGGGAATCCGGCCGCGTCACAATCACGTAGCACCTGGCAAGCATGGCGGGCCGCTACCGACTCGAGCTGATGGAGCAGGCAGTCGCCGAGACCGGGCTAAGCCGCAACGGGCGCGCACCCGATCGCCGAGCCGCGGGGGTCATGTTCTACAGCCATGACAGCTACGGCCTCGGGCACCTCAGGCGCACGCTCGCCCTGGCGCACTCTCTCGACGCGCGCTCGCAGCTGATCGTCACCGGCTCGCCGCTGGCGCATCGCTTCCAGTTCCCGCCGCGGACCGACTACATCAAGCTCCCGTCGGTCGTGAAGCAGGCTGCGGGCCGGTACGAGTCGCGCTACCTCGGCGTGCCGTTCAAGAAGGTGCGCGCGCTGCGGCGCGACCTCGTGCTGAGTGCGGCGCGGCACATGCAACCGGACGTGTTGATCGTCGACAACGTGCCGGCAGGCTTGACAGGCGAGCTGCTTCCGACCCTCCGCTACCTGAAGCGTCAGTCCTGCCGTCTGGTGCTCGGCCTGCGCGACGTCGTGGACGAGGCGGACTGGGTCAAGGAGACGTGGGAGGGTGACGGAAGCTACGAGCTGCTCGACGAGCTCTACGACCTGATCCTCGTCTACGGGCGCCAGGACGTCTACGACGTCGCCGGTGAGTACGGCTTCTCACCCGAGGCGGCGGCGAAGACGCGCTTCGTCGGCTACCTCCGCCGGGATCCGCCGTCACGGCCGGCCGACGCTCTGCGCCGCGAGTTGCGGGTCGCGAACGGCGACCCGCTCGTGCTCGTGATGGCGGGCGGCGGGGGCGACGGGTACAACCTGCTGCGCGCCGTCGTCGACGCGATCCGCCTGGGCGGCGACGGCCGCCGTTTCGAGTGCCTGCTGCTCGGCGGGCCGCTGATGCCCGCGGACCATCGCCGCAGCGTGCGCGAGCTCGCCGCGACCACCGACTCGATTCACTACGTCGACTTCGTGGACGACGTCGCGAGCTACGTCGCGGCGGCCGACGTCGTCGTCTCGATGGGCGGCTACAACTCGATCTGCGAGCTCCTGTCGGCGGGCAAGAACGCACTCGTCGTCCCACGCGTCACGCCCCGGCGCGAGCAGCTGATCCGCGCCGAGCTGCTGAGCGAGCGCGGGCTCCTGCGTCTGCTCCACCCGGACCGGCTGGAGGGCCGTCGCGTGCTCGACGAGATCGAGCGTCTGCTCGACGAGCCGAACGGGCACGGGCCACGGATGCCGCTCGACGGCCTCCAGGCTGCCGCTGCCGCGATCGACGAGCTGCTCGCCGGGCGGGCCGCCGCGGTCGTGGGCGCCTGACGTGGCCGAACCCGCGATCGCCTACCTCCTCAAGATGTACCCACGGTTCTCCGAGACGTTCGTGCTCGCGGAGCTGCTCGAGCTGGAGCGGCAGGGAGTGCGACTGCACATCTTCTCGCTGAAGAAGCCCGACGACGGTGTCTTCCACGCCGACGTCGCGCGGCTTCGTGCGCGGGTGACGTATCTCCCCGAGTCGGTCCTGCTCGATCTGCGCGCGTACGCCGCGCCTCACCGCGAGCTGTTCGCACGCGATCCGCGCCGCTACGCGGGGGCGCTCGCGACCGCGGTGGCGCAGCGGCGGCGGACGGCCGTCAAGCACTTCCTGCGCGCAGGCTTCATCGCGCCGCATCTGCAGCGCCACGGGATCACGCACGTGCACGCGCACTTTGCATCGGCCCCGGCCGCCGTGGCCCTGCACCTGCACTGGTTGACGGGCGCGTCGTACAGCTTCACGGCGCACGCGAAGGACATCTACATCGACGGCACCGACAACGAGGCGCTGCGGGCCAAGCTCCGCGCGGCCCGCTTCGTCGTCACGGTCAGCGACTTCAACCGGCGCCATCTCTCGGGCCTCGCCGGCTCCGGTGGAATCGTGCGCATCTATAACGGCCTCGACCTCGACCGCTTCGCGCCGAACGGCGTGCACCGGGACGATCCGCCGCTCGTGCTCGCGGTCGGCCGGCTGATCGAGAAGAAGGGGCTCGCCGACCTCGTCCGCGCGTGCGCACTGCTGCGCGGGCGCGGGTGCTCGTTCCGCTGCACGATCGTCGGGAAAGGCCCCCTCGAGGCCGAGCTGCGCGCGCTCGTGCGAGCGCTCGGCGTCGAGGACGTCGTCGAGCTGGCGGGGCCGCAGCCGCGGGAGCAGCTGCTCGAGCTCTACCGGCGCGCGTCCGTGTTCGCGGCACCCTGCATCGTCGGCTCCGACGGCAACCGCGACGGACTGCCAACCGTGCTCGTCGAAGCGATGGCGCTCGGGGTCCCCGTCGTCTCGACCGACGTGACGGGGATCCCGGAGCTCGTCGAGGACGGGCGCACGGGGCTGCTCGTCCCGCAGCGCGCGCCCGAAGCCCTCGCGGACGCAATCGGCCGCCTGCTCGACGACCGGCCGGGCGCCGCCCGGCTCGCCGCGGCGGCGCGAACGCGTGTCGAGCGCGACTTCGACCTGCACGTGAACGTCGCTCAGCTGCGCTCGCTGCTCGAGGAGGCCGCGCGCGCGTGAGGATCGCGTATGTCACCGCCGACTTCGGTGTCCCCGTGTTCGGCACGAAGGGCGCGTCGATCCACGTGCGCGAGCTGACACGCGCGCTCGTGTCGCTCGGGCACGAGGTCGTGATCCTCACGCCGCGCGCCGGCGGCGCCCGTCCGCCCGGCTTCGACGTGCCGGTGTACGAGCTGCGTTCGCAGACGGAGCGCCGGCGCGCCTACAGCCGAGAGCTGCGGCGCCGCGGGTGCGGCCTGCTCGAGTCGTTCGCGCCGGACGTCGTCTACGAGCGGTACTCGCTCTTCGGCACCGGCGGCGCGCGGCTCGCCCAGGACCTCGGGGTACCGCTCGTGCTCGAGGTGAACGCACCGCTGGCGGCCGAGCACGCGCGCTACCGGGGCCTGGACCGCCCCGAGAGCGCGTTGCGCATCGAACGAACGCTCCTCTGCAGGGCGGACCGGGTGATCGCGGTGTCGAGCGGGATCGCGCGCTGGCTGCAGGAGCTCGGCGTCGACGAGGAGCGGGTCCGCATCGTGCCGAACGGCGTCGATCCCGCGCGCTTCCGCCCCGACGGCGCCGTCCGCAAAGGCGCGGTCGTCGGCTTCGTCGGGTCACTCAAGCCGTGGCACGACGTCGCGACGCTCGTCCGCGCGCTCGCGCTCGTCCCCGAGCGTCCGCAGCTGCTCGTCGTCGGCGACGGCCCCGATCGGGAACGCCTGCGCGCGGAGGCCGAGCGCACCGGCGTCGACGCGACGTTCACCGGCGCCGTTCCGTACGAATCCGTACCCGCCTATCTCTCCGGCTTCGAGGTCGCCGTCGCGCCGTATGCAGACGACGACCGCTTCTACTTCTCGCCGCTGAAGCTCGTCGAGTACCTCGCCGCGGCGCGTCCGGTCGTGGCGGCGGCGGTCGGCGACATCGGTCACTGCATCCGCCACGGCGAGACGGGCTGGTTGTACGCGCCCGGCGACGCGGCCGGGCTCGCGGCGGCGATCCGGGAAGTGCTCTCCGATCCCGTGCGTGCCGCCACGGTCGCGCGGGCGGCAAGCTGCTGGCCGGGGACACGAGCAGAGCGGAAGAGCGTCGTGGAGGGAAAG
>JABFWJ010000303.1 GCA_013362295.1 Thermoleophilia bacterium | reverse complement strand
AGCCGGCGATGAGCTTGTGGCGCTCGTCGGCCGCGTTGAAGTCCTCGAGCCGGTGCAGGTCGGCGGCGTTGAGCACGGTCGCATCGAATGCACCCGCTTTGTACGCCCACTCCGCAGATCCGTTCGGGCCCTGCGCGGTGCCGTCGTGGATCAGCGCGCCCTGGTAGATCGCGCTCGAATGAAGGACGGTGGCGAGCGCGCTCGGATGGTCGCCGAGCTTCTGGAACATGTCGGTCAACTGCTCCCGCGGAATGCCGATGTGCGAGCCGTCGATCACGTCGATGGAGTCGCCGATGTGGTTCGCCATCGCGCTCGTGAAGAGGTCTGAGACGTGATGGTGCGCGAGGTCCGCGGCGAGCCCGTCCTTGAATCCCGACATGCCGTCGTGGTCGTCGCCGAGCATCAGCGTCAGCGCGTGCTGCGTCAGGCCGGCGCCCTGGTGCAGCGCTGCGAGATCGTGCGGGTTGCCGTTGAGGTCGTTGGTCGCGGCCTCGTACGCATGGCCGAACGCCGAGCCGTCGTCGTCGAAGTGCCCGTAGTGGTAGAGGAGCTGCAACGGATCGCTGACGGCCTGCCGGCTCCCGAGATCCCACGCCTCGACTCCGTTCAGCGGCGTCGTGAGCGCGAGCCGCGCCGCCTCGGGGTTGCGCGCGAGCGCGTCGAGCACGATCTGCTTGGTGTCGTACGGCAGCCCTTCCTTGCCCTGCGACCACATGCGGCCGAGCGTGAACGGCGCATCGTGCGGCTCCTCGCCGAATGCACCGCCGCCGTGGTACAGCGATTCCTGCGCCACCTTGTCGACGACGCCGCTCTTGAAGACCGAGAGCAGGAAGCGGGTGCTGAAGTTGCCGGACGAGACGAGCGCGGCCGTCGCCCAGGTGTCGGGATCGCGGGTGATCGCGTCCTCGACGGTGCGCGTGAGCCGCCCGCTCGTCGTCGCGTTGGCGAGCGCGATGCTGAACGGGGCGAGCAGGTCGCCGAGCGGATCCTGGTGCAGGTCGTGCCCTTCCCACTTCATCGCCACGTCGGCCAGCACGTGCGGATCGATGCTCAGCTCTCCGGTGATCTGCCGTGACCACTCCATCGCCTGGATCACGCGCGGCACGAGCTCCATGTTCTTCGCGCCGAACTGGTTGACGAAGCCCGCGCCGAAGGCACGCTCGACGTCCTGTGCGCCCCAGCGCTCCGCGCCCTTGAGGCACGCTGCGAGGTCGATCAGCTGCTGCGGCTCGTCGCGGAAGTTGCCGTACAGCTTCGCGAGCTCGCGGCCGGCCGCCTCGCCCTGGTCGCGGTCCGCGAACTGTACGAGCGTGCCGTCCTTCATCCAGGCGATGAAGTCCTTGCGAGCCTGGCCCGTGAGCGCGTACCCCTCCATCATCCGGTCCGCGTACTGCGCGAGGAATGCGCGCCGCGTCAACTCGACGACGGCGCTGTCGAGGAGCTGCGGGTCGGTCGCGACGGCGCTCGTTGCGTCGGCGAGCGCGCTGCGCACCGCGCCCGCCACACCCGGCGGCATGTCGGGAAGCGTGAGCTGCCCGAGCGCTGCCGTCGCGAGCCGAAGCTCCGACACGGCGCCCTTGACGCGTCCGGCACTCGCCTTCAGCGAGGCCGGGTCGATCAGGATGCGTCCGCCGCCCCCGCCGCTCGCCCGCATCACGTGTTCTCCAGGACGAGCTTGCGTTCGAACGCCGACATGTCGCTGAGCACCTTGTCGTTGTGCTGACGGATCTGGGCGTTCTGCGCGTCGACGTCGTCCGCGGCGCGCTCGAGTTGTCCCGCGGCGGCAGTCAGCCCTTCGCCGGCCTTGCTCGCGTGGCGGCCGACGGCTGCGAGCTCGTCGCGGATGCGGTCGCCCGCCGGCCCCTCGAACGTCATCGAGCCCCCGGCTCCGGCGACCTCGGAGCCGACCGTCGCCAGCCGCGTCGCCTGGTTCTTCACGGCGCTCGCGACCGAGCGCATCGCGCCGGAGTCGTACGGCAGGTATGGCAGGAGCTCGCCCATCGAGCGTCCTTGGGCCAAGTGGGCGGTCCGGCTAGGAGCCGGCCTGGGTCAGGGCGTCGTGGCGACGCGAGACTTCCTGGCTCGCCTGGTGGAGCGCTGCCTCGAGTCGGCGCATGGTGGGCGCGAACTCACTCTCCCAGGCCGAGCGGAAGCGATCCGCCGCCGGGCCCTTCCACCAGGTGCTGTTGACCTGACCGCTGATCGCAGCGGTCAGTTGGGCGACGTTCTGCCCCTCGCGCGAGAACGTCTGGCCCAGCTGCTGCAACTGCCCCATCTCTGCACCGATGGTCGACATCGGACACCTCCTCGGTCGTCGTCTACTGCACTACTGTCTCACCGCAACATGGTTCGATTCAAACGCTGTGTAGGCACGGTTTACAGAGGCATTTCATGCCGAAGAAACCGCGAGTTCAGGAGCAACGTTACAACGGGGACCGACACGTGCTCGATCGCCTGACACCCACGGTCTTCGCCGCGCTCGCCGGAGCGGCGGCGCTGGCGGTCTTCGGCGTGGCCTTCGCGGCGGGACGCGTGACCGCCCCGTCGACGAAGCCGAGCCCGCCAGCGCTCCGGGCGCTGCGCGCGACCGGTGCGCCCCTTTCGCTGCCGCACCTCTCCCAGGCCGTGCCCCTCGCGGCGCTCCGGCCGGCGCCCGCCCCGGTCGTCCAGCGCGCTCCCGCACTCCCGAAGCCGCAGATCCGGCGCAAGAAGCCGGCCCGCGCCGGCGCCCCCGTCGACATCACCGGCAGTGGCTAGGGCACTCGTTGCGCTCGCGCTCGCAGCGGCCGCGGCCGCATCCTTCGCCGGCCCCGGCACGGCGCAGGCCGGCTCGTGCAGCAAGTTCGCGTCGCGTTCCGGCAGCGACGGTGCGAGCGGCTCCGGCGCGCACCC
>JABFWJ010000426.1 GCA_013362295.1 Thermoleophilia bacterium | reverse complement strand
GGGCAGAGGGGCCGCTCCGGGCGCGTCCAGGAAAGCCGCCCTCAATGGGTGGCGCGCGGGTCGAACGCGTCCCTGAGCCCGTCGCCGAGGAGGTTGAAGGCGAGGGTCGTGACGAGCAGCGCAAGGCCGGGCCAGACCATCAGCCACGGCTGGACGAGGTAGAACTCGGACGCCTGCTGGAGGAGATTCCCCCAGCTCGCCGTCGGCAGCTTGATCCCGACGTTCAGGTACGAGAGGCCGGCCTCGAGCAGGATGAACGAGGCGACCGAGAGCGTCGAGTACACGATGATCGGCGCGACCAGGTGCGGAAGGATGTGCGAGCGGATGATCCGCCAGTCGCTCGAGCCCACCATGCGTGCGGCCTCGACGAACTCCTTCTCGCGGATGCTGAGGACGACGGCGCGGATGATCCGGGCCGGGTAGTACCAGCCGAAGACCGTGAAGACCAGGAAGAGGGTGACGACGCCCGGCCCGAAGATCCCGAAGGTGATGTTGTTCAGCGAGTCGCCCACGGTCGAGGCGAGAGCGATGATGAAGAGCAGCTGCGGGAACGCCATCGTGATGTCCGTCAGGCGGGAGACCAGCGTGTCGACCCAGCCGCGGAAGTAGCCGGCGAGCGATCCGAGCAGTACGCCGACCGAGATCGCGCCGATCGTCGAGAGGATCGCGACCTCGAACGAGACCTGGCCGCCGTAGAGGATGCGCAGGAACTCGTCCCGGCCGAGCGTCGAGTCGGCGCCGAAGATCAGGAACGTCGAGTGGCCCGGATGGCTCGGGTCGGCGACGGTGGAGAACGGTCCGATCGGCTGCCCCTGCGGCGTGAGCGCCGTATAGAAGAGGTCGTTCGGGCCGTGCCCGAGGATCGCGCTCGCGATCGGCGCACCGATGAACGCGAGCAGGAAGAGGAAGATGATCGTGATCCCGCCGACCATCGCGGCCTTGTCGCGCTTGAAGCGCCGCCAGACCTGCTCCCAGTAGCCGCGCGCCTTGATCTCGAGCTCGCCGAGCTCGGTGCCGGTCTCGATCGCGACCGCACCGGCGAGGCCGGCGCCGCCGCCGAGGATTTCCTTCTCGGTCTGGGACATGAGTGGCTGAGCCTAGCGGTTGGACGGTGGAAAGGTGATCGCGGAAGGCGAACGGCGGCGTTAAGGCCGGATTAACCGCTGAGCGCGTCGGCTCCGGCGACGACCTCGAGGATCTCCTGGGTGATCTCCGCCTGGCGGGCGCGGTTCATCGCGAGCGTCAGGCTGTCGATCAGCTCGCCGGCGGCCTTCGAGGCGTTGCGCATGGCGGTCATCCGCGCGCCCTGCTCGGACGCGGCCGACTCGAGCAGCGCGCGGTAGAGCTCGGTCTCGACGTAGACCGGCAGGAGCCGCGCGAGGATCTCTTCAGGCTCCGGCTCGTAGATGAAGTCCGGCGAGGCGCCGGTCGCATCCTCCTCCGCCTCCCCCGCCTTCTCGAGCAGCTCGCGCGAGATCGGCAGCAGGTCGCGAACCGTCACCTTCTGCACGAGCGGCGAGACGAACGCGTTGTAGATGACGACCACACGGTCGACGTCGCCGTTCACGAACGCCTCCGAGACGGCGTGCGCGATCGCCTGCGCGTCGCCGTACGCCGGCCGTTCGCTGAACCCGGTCCACGACTGCGTGACGTCGAGGCGGCGGAAGCGCAGCGTCGAGCTCGCCTTCCGCCCGGAGCTGAACCAGACGACCTCTTTCCCTTCGCCCTGCAGCTCCCGCATCAGGGCGAGCGAGCGCCGAATCACCTGCGCGTTGAACCCGCCGGCGAGGCCGCGGTCGGCCGTCACCGGGACGAGCGCAACGCGCTGGACGTTCTCGCGCCGTTCGAGCAGCGGCAGCCGCACGCTGCCCGCGGCCTCCGACACGCCGGCCATCAGCTCGAGCATCCGGTCGGCATACGGCCGCATCTGCTCGATGCGCATCTGCGCGCGGCGGAGCCGCGCCGAGGCGACGAGCTCCATCGCGCGCGTGACCTTGCGCGTGTTCGTGATCGAGCGGACGCGCCGCTTCAGGTCCTGCGTCGAGGCCAACCTACGCCGCTTCCTTGTCCTCGGTCGTCTGGAAGCGGCCCTTGACCTTGTCGATCTCCTGGTTGATCTGCTCGGAGACCTCGTCGCTGAGATCGCCCGTCTCGCGGATCGTCTTGTAGATCTCGCCCTGCGTCCTGAGCTCCTCGCGGAGCTCGTCCTGGAACCGCGGGATGTCCTCGGTCGGGATGTCGTCGAGGTAGCCGTTGACGCCGGCGTACAGCGCGACGACCTGCTCCTCCATGGGCCAGGGCTGGTACTGCGGCTGGTTCAACGTCGCGACCATCTTCTCGCCGCGGTTCAGCGCAGCCTGCGTCGCCTGGTCGAGCTCCGACCCGAACTGCGCGAACGCCTCCAGCTCGCGGTCCTGGGCGAGGTCGAGGCGCAGGCGCCCGGCGACCTTCTTCATCGCCTTCGTCTGCGCGGAGGAGCCGACGCGCGACACGCTCGTGCCGACGTTGACGGCCGGCCGCACGCCCGAGAAGAAGAGGTCGGACTGCAGGAAGATCTGACCGTCGGTGATCGAGATCACGTTCGTCGGGATGTACGCGGAGATGTCGCCCGCCTGGGTCTCGATGATCGGGAGCGCCGTGAGCGAGCCGGCGCCGCGCTCGTCGGAGAGCTTGCACGCGCGCTCGAGCAGCCGCGAGTGCAGATAGAAGACGTCGCCCGGGAACGCCTCGCGCCCCGGCGGCCGGCGGAGCAGCAGGGACAGCTGCCGGTAGGCGTCCGCCTGCTTCGTCAGGTCGTCGTAGATGATCAGCGCGTGCTCGCCCTTGTAGAGGAAGTACTCGGCCATGGCGCAGCCGGCGAACGGGGCGATCCACTTGATCGGCGCGGCCTCGGACGCGGCGGCGTTC
>JABFWJ010000174.1 GCA_013362295.1 Thermoleophilia bacterium | reverse complement strand
ATGCTGCGCGAGCCGCGCGGCTACCCCCGGTCGTGCGCAAACGTGCTGCTGCCGCCGACCCAGCCCGGCTGTGACGCCGGCTTCGTAATCCTCGAGCAGCCCGATCTCTACGCCGCCATGTCCGGCACGAACCTGATGATCGTCGCGACGGTGCTGCTCGAGGAGGGGCTGCTGCCGATCGCCGGGCCGCTGACGGAGCTGACGCTCGAGCCGCCGGCCGGGCCCGTCGCGGTGCGCGCGCATTGCGAGAGCGGGCGCGTACGGCTCGTCGAATTCGACAACGTGCCGTCGTTCGCCACCGCCGTCGACCTTCCGATCGAGGTGCCGGGCCACGGCACGGTGCCCGTCAGCGTCGCCTGGGGCGGCATGGCCGTCGCCATCGCGAACGCGCGCGACCTCGGCGTCGAGCTCGTGCCGGAGCGGGCGCGCGAGGTGCAGCTGGCGGCGATCGCGGTGTGCGGCGCGGCCCGCGAGCAGCTCGGGTTCTCGCACCCGGAGAACCCAGGGCTGCACGAGGTCGAGGGGACGGTCGTGATCGCCCCGCCGCACGATCCCGCAAACCACGCGCGCCAGACGACGTGCCTGCCGAGCGGTCAGATGGACACCTCGCCCAGCGGCACCGGCGCCTCGGCAGCGATGGCCGTCCGTTATGCGCGCGGCGAGCAGGTGATTGGCGAGGAGTTCCGCACCGAGGGCTTTTTCGGCGGTGTCTTCCGCTGTCGGCTCGTCGAGGAGCGCGGGCCCGGCGTCGTGCCGCGCATCGGCGGTCGCGCCTTCATCAGCGGCTACGCGCGCTACGTCCTCGACGACGAGGACCCGTTTCCGGAGGGCTTCATCCTCGGCGACATCTGGCCCGCCGCGAACGTCGGCAGCGATGCGGCCGCGCTGTCGGCTCAGCGCCGGCGATAGCCGGCCGGCAGCTGGTCGCGCGCCGGGTGATACGCGTCGGGCAGCGATTCCCGGATCGCGTCCGCGGCATCCTGCACCCGCGGCAGGAACTCGGTCCGCATCGCCCTCGGCGACACACGCGGCGTCGGGCAGCAGACGTTCAGCGCCGCGATCGTCTCGCCGTCCTTGCCGAGGATCGGCACCGAGAGCGAGCCGAAGCCGATCTCGTACTCCTGGTCAACGATCGACCAGCCCTGATTGCGGGCCTGGATGATCTGCTCGCGCAGCTTGCGCTTCGACACGATCGTGTTCACCGTGTACTTGACCGGCTGCAGCTCGCCGAGCCAACGGTCGAGCGCCTCGTTCGAGAGCCCTGCGAGCAGCACGCGACCGGATGACATGCAGAACGCCGGCAGGCGGCTGCCGACATCGAGGTCGACGCTGATCACGCGCTGTGTCACGGTGCGGTTGACATAGACGACCCAGTCGCCGTCGAGCACCGCCGCGAGGCACATCTCGTCGATCGATTCCGCGAGCTCGTCCATCACCGGCTGCGCGAGCTCCGAGAAGGTCATCGACGACAGCGCCGAGAAGCCGAGCTCGAGGATCTTCGGGCGCAGCCTGAAGTACCTCCCGTCGGTCTCGGCATACCCCTCGCGCACGAGCGTCAGCAGGAAGCGGCGGGTAGCCGCGCGGTTGATTCCGGTGTGCTTGGCGACGTCGCTCAGCGTCATGCTCGGGCGGCTGCGGTTGAACGCGCGGATCACCGTCAGGCCGCGGGCGAGCGAGTTGACGTAATCGCGATCGTCGTTGTCGCGCTCGTCGGCCGCGGAGACCGGTGGGGCTGGCACGCGCGGCACGCTCCTACTGGACGGGAGCGTCGCCGATGCCGCCGATGGCCAGGTACTTCACCTCGAGGAACTCGTCGATGCCGTGATGAGAGCCCTCGCGGCCGACGCCCGATTCCTTGACGCCGCCGAACGGCGCCCCCTCGTAGGAGAACAAGCCGGTGTTGACGCCGACGATGCCGAACTCGAGCGCCTCGCCGACGCGCCAGATGCGGGCGTTGTCGGCCGAGAAGAAGTACGCCGCGAGCCCGTACTCGGTCGCGTTCGCGAGCCGGATCGCCTCCTCCTCGGTCTCGAAGCGGAAGACCGGCGCGAGCGGCCCGAAGGTCTCCTCGCGCGCGACGCGCATCTCCGGAGTCGCGCCGGCGAGCACGGTCGGCTCGAAGTAGGTGCCGCCAAGCGCATGGCGGCCGCCTCCGGTCGCGACCGTCGCACCGTGCTCGAGCGCGTCCGCGAGGTGCGCCTCGACCTTCTCGACGGCCGCGTCGTCGATCAGCGGGCCGAGCTCGACGCCGTCCTCGAAGCCGTTGCCGACAGGCATCGCCGCGACCGCCGCCGAGAACCGCTTGACGAATGCATCGTGAATGCCGTCCTGAACGAGGAGGCGGTTCGCGCAAACACAGGTCTGGCCGGTGTTGCGGAACTTGGACGCGATCGCGCCCTCGACGGCGGTTTCGAGGTCCGCGTCGTCGAAGACGATCAGCGGCGCGTTGCCGCCGAGCTCGAGCGAGACCTTCTTCATCGTCCCGGCGCACTTCGCCATCAGCTCCTTGCCGACCTCGGTCGAGCCCGTGAAGGTGAGCTTGCGCACGATCGGGTTCGTCGCGAGCTCGTCGCCGACGACCGCCGACGAGCCGGGAACGACGCTGAAGACACCCGGCGGCTGGCCCGCGCGCTCGCCGAGCTCGGCGAGCGCGAGCGCCGAGAGCGGCGTCGCGCTGGCGGGCTTCAGCACCATCGAGCAGCCCGCGGCGAGCGCGGGGCCCGCCTTGCGGGGGATCATCGCCATCGGGAAGTTCCACGGCGTGATCGCGGCGCAGACGCCGATCGGCTGCTTGAGAACCAGCAGCCGGCGGCCGGCGACGTTGGTCGGGATCGTCTCGCCGTAGACGCGCGTCGCCTCCTCGGCGAACCACTCGCTGAACGCCGCGCCGAAGAGGATCTCGCCCTTCGCCTC
>JABFWJ010000223.1 GCA_013362295.1 Thermoleophilia bacterium | reverse complement strand
TCCCTCGTATGAGGGGCGGGCGGCTAGCCTGCTCCCGTGCGCCCGCCGATCCCGCTCGCGCTCGAGTCGGCCGCGCTGCGCGCGGCGGGCACGCTCTCGCGGCTCGCCGGCCGCGGCGGCGGCACGACGCTGCCGGGAAAGCTGCTCTGGAAGCTGGATCCCGGCGCGATCGACGTCCTCGCGCGCCGCCTGCCGCAGGGCTCGGTGCTCGTCTCCGCTACGAACGGCAAGACGACGACGAGCGCGATGGTCGCCGCGATTCTCCGCCCGCGCGTCCGCGTCGCCCACAACGACTCGGGCGCGAATCTCGTCTCGGGAATCGCCTCGACCCTGCTCCGCGCCGGCGAGGCGGAGCTCGGGCTCTTCGAGGTCGACGAGGCCGCGCTGCCCGAAGTGGCGCGCCGCGTCCGGCCGAAGGCGCTCCTCCTCGGGAACCTCTTCCGCGACCAGCTCGACCGCTACGGCGAGCTCGAGATCGTGGCCGGCCGCTGGCGTGACGCAGTCGCCGCGTTACCGGATGCGCAGCTCGTCGTGAACGGCGACGATCCGCAGGTCGGCGACCTCGCGCGGCTCCACGACGGCGCCCGCGTCTTCGGGCTCGACGACCCGAGGCGGGCGCGGCCTGCGCTGCAGCACGCGGCGGACTCGAAGTACTGCCTGCGCTGCGGCACGCCGTACGAGTACGCGGCGGCCTATGTCGGCCACCTCGGGGACTACCGCTGCCCCAACTGTGGCCACGCGCGGCCGCCCTTGGACGTCGTCGGCCGCGACATCGAGCTCGACGGCCTTGACGGCGCGTCGTTCACGCTGGCCGCGCCCGAGGGCGTGACACGCGTCCGGCTCGCGCTCCCCGGCCTCTACAACGTCTACAACGCGCTCGCCGCGGGCTCGCTCGCACTGTCACTCGGCGTGCCCGTGGCCGACGTCGGTGCCGGGCTGCAGCGTTTTTCGGCGGCGTTCGGGCGCTTCGAGCGGATCGCGGTCGGCGACCGGCGGCTGCTGATGCTGCTGTTCAAGAACCCCGCAGGCGCGAACGTGGTCGTACGCACGCTCGTCGAGGCGAGCGCGCCGCGCGTCGCGGTGATCGCGCTCAACGACCAGATCGCCGACGGCCGCGACGTCTCCTGGATCTGGGATGTCGACTTCGAACCGCTCGTCGACGGACTGGACGCGCTCGTCGTCACGGGCGAGCGTGCGGCGGAGCTCGCGCTGCGCTTCGCCTACGGCGGCCTGCCGCGCGAGCGCATCGAGGTCGTTCCCTCGCTCGGGAAGGCGCTCGATCGCGGTCTGGAGCTGACCCCGGCGGGCGGCGAGCTGACCGTGCTCCCGACCTACACCGCGATGCTCGCGCTGCGGCGGATCGTCGCCGCGCGCGGGCACGTGGCGAACTACTGGGAGACGGCCGCGTGAAGCTGAGGGTCGGGCACCTCTATCCGGACTACCTGAACATCTATGCCGACCGCGGCAACATCGCGGTGCTCATCGAGCGCGCAAGGCTGCGGGGCCACGAGCTCGACGTGCGCGCGATCGGGATGCACGACCGAGTGCCGGTCGGCGAGATCGATCTCTTCTACGTCGGCGGCGGCCAGGACCGCGAGCAGGCGCTCGTCGCAGACGACCTCGCGGCGAAGGCGCCTCCGCTGCGCGGGGCGGTCGAGGCGGGCGCCGCGTTCCTCGCGGTCTGCGGGGGCTACCAGCTCCTCGGCCGCTTCTATCGCGACGTGGCCGGCGTCGAGCATCCGGGGATCGGCTTGCTGCCTCTGCACACCGTGGCCGAGCCGCGCCGCATGATCGGAGACGTCCTCCTCGAGTGCACCTGGGCCGGCCGGACGCTCGCCGGCTTCGAGAACCACGCGGGCCGCACGCTGCTCGACGAGGGCGCGGAGCCCCTCGGGCGGGTCGTTGCCGGCTTCGGCAACGACGGCCGCTCCGGGTACGAGGGCTGCCGATACCGGCGTGTGTACGGGACGTATCTGCACGGGCCGCTGCTCCCGCGCAACCCGTGGTTCGCGGACCACCTGCTCGCCGAGGCGCTGGCCCACGCCGGCGGCCCCACCGAGCTCGCGCCGCTGCCGGACGAGCTCGAGCGGCAGGCGCACGCCGTCTCCGCCGAGCGGGCGCGCTCGCGCGGCGGTCGTTTCTGAGCCGGGCTAACCGGCGGTCGACTGCGCCTGGGACGTCGCAGGCCGGCCGTGCTTCTCCGTCAGTCGCCCGTCGCGGATCGTGCGTTCCATGTCTTTCGATTCCTCGCGGTACCAGGTACCGTCCTCGAACTCGATCGCGGGATAGAGCGCCTGACCGGTGCCCTGCAGCACCGCGGTGCGGTTCTTCCTGCCCGGCCAGGGGCCAGGCACGACCTCATACGTGACGCCCATCTCGTCCAGCGCCTTCTGGACGCGCCAACACGGATGTCCGTTGACTTTGACCCACATGTTGCGGCAGCGGTGCAGCTTGACGGCCATGCACACTCCTTGTCGGGGAGCACGATCATCTCAGCCCGGCCGTCAGCGGCGAGGGTCGGTCTCTTCCGCGATCTGCTGCGCTTCGCCCTCGTGCTTCCTGACGATCTCGAAGCCGTCGCTGCGCTCGACGACGTCCTCGACGTCTGCGGCGACGTGCCCCGGCGCGACAAGGAAGAGCGCGGCGTGCGCGCGGACCGCCTCGTACTTCGCCGGCGAGACGAACAGGCGCTCGGTACACGAGAGTTCGCCGCACTCGCAGACGATCGACAGGGCGTCGGTGCCCTGACTCAGCGACTCGACGTGCTCGTTCACCTCGCGGAAGACCGCCTCGTTCAATCCGATTCTCCGCTCGCGCTCGCTCATCGACGGCTCATCTTGCCCAAAGCGCACCGAGATACACCGCGGGATCGCCCGGCTCCCAGCGGGCAAGGAAGCGCTTGATCGGCGGGTGGACGACGATCTCGCCGAGCTCCTCGTCCGTGAACAGGCGCGCGCCGCGCACGGCGGCGTCCTTCGTCTCGACGTCCTCGAGCGAGCGGTGGGACAGATCGGCGGCGAAGATGATGTGGACGACGTGCTTGCGCGCGAGCAGCGACTTGGGCGCGATCGAGTCGCAGATCGCGACCGGGCCCTCGAATTGCACGTCGGCCTCGACGCCGAGCTCCTCGCGCAGCTCCCGGCGCAGCGCCTCCATCAACGTCTCGCCGCCGTCGACGCCACCCCCGGGCAGCAGCCAGTACTCCTTGCCGGGCTTCTCCTGCCGGCAGAGGAGCACGCGTCCCTGCCAGCGGAGGATGGCGCTGACGCGGATCCGCGGATCCATCAGTGGCGCGACGACCCGAAGCCGCGGACGCCGCGCTCGCTGGCCGGAAGCTCGTCGACTTCGACGAGCTCGAGCTCGGGGATCGGGAGGATCACCAGCTGCGCGATCCGCATGCCCGGCTCGACGACGAAGGCCGCTCGCGGGTCGGTGTTGAGCAGGACGACTCTGATCTCGCCGCGGTAGCCCGAGTCGATCAGGCCGGGCGAGTTGACCTTGCCGATCCCGTGCTTCGCGGCGAGGCCGGAGCGCGGCAGGACGAACCCTGCGTACCCCTCGGGGATCGCGACAGCCAGCCCCGTCGGTACGACGGCCCGTTCGCCCGGCCGGAGCTCGACGCGTTCGCAGGACGAGAGATCGAGCCCGGCATCCCCCGGATAGGCGCGTTCCGGCACCACAGCGTCAGGCCGCAGCTTCTTGATCGCCAGGTCGATCAGGCGCTCTCCCGGTGCGTGCTCGACTCTGCGATCAGGTACGGCGCGAAACGCGGCAGCTCCCGCCGCGGGAGACGCGCAATCACGAGCACGCCGTCGGGTGTGTCCTCGCGCTCCTCGATCGGCGTGCCGAGTGCGTACAGCTCCGACAGCTTGGCTCCTTCGCCGTACGGGACGAGCATGCGCACGCGCTCCCACCGGTTCTCGAACGCCCTCGCGATCTCCGAGCGCAGGTCGTCGAGCCCTGCCCCCGTGAGCGCGGATACCTGCGCTGCATTCGGGAACCGGTTCGAGAGGCGACGTCGGCCGAGCGGGTCGACGCGATCGATCTTGTTGAGCACGACTTCGACCGGCAGCTCGCCTGCACCGATCTCGTGCAGGACGTCGTCGACTGCTTCGCGCTGGCGGTCCTGCTCCTCGTCGTCCGCGGAGGCATCGACGACATGCAGGACGACGTCCGCGCTCAACGTCTCCTCGAGCGTCGACGCGAAGCCCTCCACCAGCTGGTGCGGCAGCCGCCGGATGAACCCGACAGTGTCCGTGACGAGGTACCGGCGGCCGTCGTGCTCGAACCCGCGCGTCGTCGGATCGAGCGTGTGGAAGAGCTGATCCTCGACCGAGACGTCGGAGCCGGTCAGCGCGTTCAGCAGCGTCGACTTGCCGACGTTCGTATAGCCGGCGAGCGCGACGGTCGGCGTCTCGCTGCGCGCGCGCTCCTTGCGGCGTGTCGCGCGCTGCTTCTCCAGGTCCTTGAGCCGGCGGCGCAGCTGTGTGATCCGGCGGCGTGCCATCCGGCGGTCGCTCTCGAGCTGCGACTCGCCCGGGCCGCGCGTGCCGACCCCGCCGCCGAGTCGCTCGAGGTGCTGCCACATGCCTCGCATGCGCGGCAGGTTGTACTCGAGCTGCGCCAGCTCGACCTGCAGCTTGCCCTCGGCGCTGGTCGCATGCTGCGCGAAGATGTCGAGGATCAGCTGCGTGCGGTCGACGACGCGCGTGTTGAGCGCGTTCTCGAGATAGCGCTGCTGGGCCGGATCGAGCTCGTCGTCCACGATCACGCTCTCGGCCTCGGACGCCTTGAAGCGCTCCTTCAGCTCTTCGAGCTTCCCCTTGCCGACGTATGTCCGCTGCGCCGGACGTGTCCGGTGCTGCACGACGGCGCCGACGGGCTCGACGCCGGCCGTGCGCGCGAGCTCTTCCACCTCGGCGAGCTCCTCCTCGGCATCCGCACCCTGAGCCAGCACCGCGAGGACGAACCCGCGCTCGGGCTCCGGAGTACGTGGAATCATCGGGACGGATTATGGCACTCGCCCGTCGCACCCTGGATCTCGTGAACATCCCCTCGCAGTCGGGAAGCGAGGCGCAGGTGTACACCTATGTCGACGCCTGTGTACCCCTACACACAGCCTTTTCGGACGGGGAGTCGGCGATCTACGCCAAGCGCGAAGGCAAGCCGCTCGTGCTCCTCGCAGGGCACACCGACACGGTGCCCGCCCAGGGGAACCTGCCCGGACGGATCGAGGACGGATCGGTCGTCGGTCTCGGAGCCAGTGACATGAAGGGCGGGCTCGCGGTGATGATCGAGCTCGGCCTCTGGGCGGCGGAGACAGAGCTCGCATACGACCTCGCGCTGCTCTTCTTCCCGCGCGAGGAGCTCGGGCCCGACGTGAACCCGCTCCCCGCCGTCTTCGAGCGGACCGGGCTCGTGGACGAGGCGCAGCTCGTCATCTGCCTCGAGCCGACCGACAACACGCTGCAGCTCGGCTGTCTCGGCAACCTGAGTGCGCGCGTCGTCTTCCACGGGAAGTCGGCGCACTCCGCGCGGCCGTGGCTCGGCGTGAACGCGATCAGGCTCGCGTTCGACGGGCTTCGCCAAGCACTCGACGCGGAGCCGCGCGACGTCGAGATCGACGGGCTCCTGTTCCGCGAGGTGATGTCGGTGACGCAGCTCCATGCCGGTATCGCGTCGAACGTGATTCCGGCGCGGGCGGAGGCGATCGTGAACTTCCGCTACGCGCCCGACCGCACCGCCGAGTCGGCAGCGAAGCACATCCACGAGCTCTTCGGTCCGGAGGTCGACATCTCATCGAACTCGCCGCCGGCGCACGTCGCGCTACGGTCGCCGCTCGTCGAGCGGCTGCGCGCCGTCGGCGGCTTCGAGGTGCAGGCGAAGCAGGCGTGGACGAACGTCGCCGACTTCGCCGCGCGCGGGCTCGACGCAGTCAATCTCGGCCCCGGCGCGACCCGATACGCCCACGCAGTCGACGAGCGCGTGGAGATCACCGAGCTCGAGCGCACGTTCGACGCGCTGCAGCGCTTTCTCGTGGGTAGCGTCTGAGCGTGCACCTCTCCCCCGTCCTCACAGAGCTCGCGCAGTATCCGTTCGCCCGTCTCGACGACTGGAAGGCGGAGGCGGCCGCGAGCGGGATCGAGCTGATCGACTTCGGGATGGGCGATCCGCGCGAAGTGACGCCGGCGTTCATCCGGGAGGCGCTCGCGGCGTCGATCGAGCCGATCTCGTCGTACCCGCGCGCGACGGGTCTGCCGGAGCTCCGGCGGGCGATCAGCGGCTGGGTCGAGCGCCGCTTCGGCGTGACGGTTGATCCGGAGACGGAGGTCGTCCCGACGCTCGGCTCGAAGGAGGCGATCTTCTCGTTCGCGCAGGTCGTGCTCGGCGAGAAGCGGCTCGTCGCGGTGCCCGAGCCGGCCTACCCGGTGTACGAGCGCGGCGCGCTGTTCGCGAACGGCGGCGTCGTGACCGTGCCGCTCGACGAGGAGCACGGCTGGCTCCCCGACCTCGACGCGTTCGACGCGTGGGACGAGATCGCGCTCTTCTGGGTCTGCTATCCGAACAACCCGACCGGCGCCGTCGCACCGCTCTCGTTCTACGAGGAGCTCGCCGGACGTGCACGCGAGCACGGCTTTCTCCTCTGCTCGGACGAGGCGTACTCCGAGCTCTGGTTCGACGAACCACCCGTCTCGGCGCTGCAGATCGAGGACCGCACGAACGTCGTCGTCTTCAACACGCTCTCCAAGCGTTCGTCGATGACGGGGTACCGCTCCGGCTTCACCTGCGCGCCGCGCGAGATCTGCGACGCGCTGCGCCGCTTCCGTCCCACCGTCGGCACCGCGCCGCAGGAGTTCGTACAGCGCGCGTCGGTCGCGGCCTGGTCGGACGACCGCCACGTCGAAGACGTGCGCGCCCTCTACCAACGCAAGCGCGAGACGGTGCTGCCCGCGCTCGAAGAGCGCGGCCTCCGCCTCGCCGGCTCGTCGGCGACCTTCTACCTCTGGCTCGAGGTGAGCGGCTCCTCCGAGGAATTCGCGCGGCGGCTGCTCGGCCACGGCATCGTCGTCGCCCCCGGCTCGTTCTTCGGTCCTGCCGGCGAGGGCTATGTGCGCCTCGCGCTCGTGCCGACCCAGGCCGAGTGCGAGCGGGCCGCGGCGATCCTCAGGGAGGTCCTGTGACGACCGCCGACACCATTGCTGCCCTCGACCGCGGCGAGGTGCGCGTCGCGGAGCCCGACGGGGACGACTGGCGCGTCAACGGCGAGGTGCAGGCGGCGATCCTCGCCTACTTCCGCGAGCGGCAGATGGAACCGCGCGAGGTCGGGCCGTTCGAGTACCACGACAAGATCCCGCTCAAGAGCGGCTACGACGACCTCGGTGTCCGCGTCGTCCCGCCCGCGACCGCGCGGTACGGCGCGTTCCTCTCGCGCGGCGTCGTCCTGATGCCCTCGTACGTCAACATCGGCGCCTGGGTCGGGCCGAACACGATGGTCGACACCTGGGCGACCGTCGGCTCAGGCGCGCAGATCGGTGCGGACGTCCACCTCGCGGGCGGCGTCGGGATCGGCGGGGTCCTCGAGCCTCCCGGCGCGCGGCCCGTGATCATCGAGGACGGCGCGTTCATCGGTTCGCGCTGCATCATCGTCGAGGGCGTGCGAGTCGGCCGCGAAGCGGTGCTCGCGCCGAACGTCACCCTGACCGCGAGCGTGCCGATCATCGACGTCACCGGCTCGGAGCCCGTCGAGCACCGCGGGTACGTCCCGCCCCGTTCGATCGTCGTCCCGGGAACGCGGCCGAAGGAGTTCCCGGCCGGGACGTATCACCTCGCGTGCGCGCTGATCATCGGCCGCCGCAGCGCGGCGACGGATCTGAAGACGTCGCTGAACGACGCACTGCGAGAATACGAGATTGGTTCGTAGACCCGATCTGATTCGCGCAGCGAACCAGATTGGAGCACTTCGACTTCAAGCGTCGGCTACGCCGAATCAGACTCGGAGACCCGTTCCGCCTGGCCGGTCAGGAACGCATGACCGCCTTCGAAGCGCACCGCGAGCTCGCCGCCGGGGAACCTGATCGTCGCGGCCGACAATCCGAACGCGGCCGCGATCGCCACCGCGCTCGAGCCGGACGACGCGGTCTCGCCCGCGCCGCGCTCCCATACGCGCGCCTCGATCGCGCCGTCCGGCGCGAAGCGTGCAACCTGCACGTTCGTGCGCTGCGGGAAGCGCTCGTGCATCTCCAGCAGCGGCCCGAACCGGAGGACCTCGCCCGGGTCGCCCTGCACCACCGCGTGCGGATTGCCGACATCGACGGGGACGAAGCCGATGCCCTCGACCTCGTCGGGCGCGGAGACGACGACCTCGCCCAGGTCCTGCTCGACGAGCGTCACGTCGAGCATCCGCGCCCGCACCTCGCGCGGCCCGACGCGGACGGAGACCATCCCGGCGCCGCTCCGCTCGGCCTGCCACCGGGCGGCGATGCGCGTGCCGTTCCCCGACATCTCGGCGCGCGAACCGTCGGGATTCCAGATCACGATCTCCACCCAGTCGGCGCCGCTGCCGGAGACCTCGAGCATGCCGTCCGCGTCGCCGACATGTGCGCGCACGAGCTCCGGAGTCAGCGGCTCCTCAGTGACCAGGTAGACGTTGCCGTTCGCGTCCCAGCGCGATGATCTCATCGGCGACCTCCGAGGGAGCCCGGTTGCCGTCGAGCCTAACGACACCCGGCATTCTGCGCAGCCATTTGCGCTGGTAGCGGGCGAGCCGGCGCGTCGCCTGCGTCACCTCGGCGATCGCGTTCGCCTCCGGCAGCGTCGCGAACTGCTCGAGCCCCATCACCTTGCGCGCGGTGTCGGAGAGCGGTCCTGCCCACGCGCGCCTCGCCTCCTCGGCGGCGCCCGCAGCCACCATCGCGTGCGTGCGCTCCTCGATCCTGCGGTCGAGCTCTTGGAGCGGAAGCTCGAGGGCGAGGATCGTGGTAGGGAGCCGGGTGTCCTCCGTCCACAGGCTGTTCTGCTCGGGCGCGAGCGAGTGCCCGCTGTCTGCGAGCTCGAGCGCACGCACGACGCGCTTGCGATCGTTCGCGTGCACCCGGCCCGCCGCGGCCGCGTCCCGCTCGGCGAGGGCGGCGTGAGCCGCCTCGGGGCCGAGCCGGTCGTATTCCTCTTGCCAGAACGCGCGCCGCCCCGGGCCCGCCGGCGGGGGCAGCGTCAGCGTCGAGAGCGCAGCGCGGAAATAGAGGCCCGTCCCGCCGACGACGAGCGGGCGCTCCGCGGCGTCGATCGCCGCGTGCGCGAGACGCTGGTATTCGCCCACCGACACCTCCGCGCGCAGCGGCACGACGCCGACGAGCTTCGCCGGATACTCCGGCGCAGCCGTGATCACGGGCAGCCCGGCGTACAGCGCAGCGGAGTCGGCAGAGACGACCTCGACCCCGAGCCGCTCGCGCAGGGCGCCGGCGACGGCGGTCTTCCCGGACGCGGTCGGGCCGAAGAGCGCGAGGACGTGCTCAGGCCCCGGCGCCGGCCGGCTCTTTGAAGCCATGCGGGATGTCGGTCGCCGTGCGATCCGGATCCTCCACGACGGCGACCTCCTCCTCGGGATGCTCGGCCCGCCACTCGCGGAACCACGCCACGGAGCGCTTGATCCCTTCCTCGAGCGACACCTGCGGCTCGTAGCCGAGCAGCTCGCGCGCACGCGTGACGTCGGCGACGTAGTGCGTCACCTCGCCGAGCAGCGGCGGGGAGATCGTGATGTCGGGCTCGACTCCGAGCTCCTGCCCGATCAGCTCGGCGGCGTGCAGCAGGCGGTTGCCCTGCCCGTAAGCCAGGTTGATCGTGCCATTCGCGACGCGCCCGCCGGCCAGGGCTTCGATGCCGCGGGTGATCCCGTCGATGCAGTCGTCGATGTACGTGAAGTCGAGCGTCTTGTCCTCGCCGTACACGGTGATCGGCTCGTTGCGCGAGAGCTTGTGGATCCACAGCGGCAGCACGCGCACCATCCGGTGCAGATCGTTGTCGAACCGGCCGTAGACGTTGGAGAAGCGAAAGACGAGGTAGCGCAGCCCGTAGCAGCGCGCGTACGAGTAGACGAACGCCTCGCCGGCGATCTTCGAGGCGGAGTACGTCGACTCGGTAAAGGCGAAGTCGGCGACGGTCTCCGGGTACTCCTCGAACCGGTGCACGTCCCCGTAGACCTCGCGGCTCGAGGAAAACACGATCGGCAGGTTCCGGCCGCGTGCGAACTCGAGCACGTTGAAGGTCATGATCGCGTTCTCGAGCGCGCGGTGCGGCTGCCGCACCAGCTGATGCACCTTCGCGTGCGCGGCGAGGTGCACGACGATGTCGACCTCCGGATACTCGACGCCGTTGATCCCGCCCGGGAACGGCGCGTAGTGCCCCGCGAGATCCTGGAGCAGCGTCGGGAACGCGTTCCCAACCCAAGGATTCAGGCGCTTGTCGACGCCGAAGACCTCGTGTCCGTCCGCAATCAGGCGGAGTGCGAGGTTCGTTCCGATCTGGCCAGAGGAGCCTGTGACGAGGATGCGCATGGCGGGAAGAGTACGCGTCAGGCTGCGACGAGCGCGTCCTGCGTCCCGCGCAGCGTCGTGGACGTCGCGGATTCGATCTGCACGCCCACGAGCTCGCCTGGTTCTGCCCGGCCCGTGAAGTTGACGGTCGTGTTTCTCCGCGTGCGCCCGCGCAGGAGCGACGGATCGGTCCGCGACGGACCTTCGACCAGCACCTCCTCGACCCGCCCGACGCGCTGTTCGTTCTTCGCACGCGCACCGCGCTGGACGACGTCGACGAGCCGCTCCATGCGCTCGATCTTCAGCTCGTGCGGGACCTGCTCGGGCATCGCCGCCGCCTCGGTTCCCGCGCGCGGCGAGTAGACGAAGGTGAATGCGCTGTCGTAACCGACCTCTTCGACCACTTCCAGTGTC
>JABFWJ010000171.1 GCA_013362295.1 Thermoleophilia bacterium | reverse complement strand
TCGCAGACCGCCTGCTCGACGTCGCCGAGGTCCTCCCCATCCGACTGCAACGGCATCGGCCGGTCGCAGCGCACGACGATCCGGTCGAGATCGTGGCCGCGCAGGACGCGCGGGTCGTGGCGGTTGCCGCGGACGATCGCCGTCACGAGCCACGGCACGTCCCGCGGCCGCACGCGCCTCGGCGCCGCGAAGTCCAGCCCGTCCTCGAAGCGCGCGTCGGGCGCGACCCGAAGCGGCACCGAGCCCGCGTACGAGTACGGATCGCAGTTCGCGACGAGCACGAACGCCGCGCGGCCGACACCCTCGATCTCGAGCTGCGGCTCCCAGCGCGCGCGCCGCTCGACGAGCATCTTCACGATCATCCGGATGAACGCCGCGTCGCCGGGGCGTGCGCCCTCCGGGCCGCGGCCGAGCGCGTCGAGGCGCCGCACTGCCTCGCCGTCGAAGCCGAGCCCGGCCGAGAAGCTGAAGCGGCGGCCGTTGACCGCGCCGAGCGAGATGCGCCGCGACCGCCCCTCGGCAACTGCGGCCGCGACCGCCCGCGCAGCGGCGACGGGATCACGCGGGAGCCCGAGCGCGCGTGGAAACACGCTCGTGCCGCCGCCGGGAAGGAACCCGAAGGGCGTGCTGCCCTCGGCGCCGTTCAGCGCCTCGTTGTAGGTGCCGTCGCCGGAGAAGACGACGATCGCGTCGACGTCCGCCGCCGAGCCTTCGGCCGCGAGATCGGTCGCGTGCCCGGGCCCCTGCGTGAACTGCGTGGTCACGACCGTCCGCTCGCCGAGTACGCGCGCGACCTCGCTGACCCTCCGGCCCGTGACGTGCGTCGAGTACGGGTTGACGATCAGGAGCGCGCGCTTCACCCTCCCGAGCATGCCACGGCGCACCGCCCTGATCGTCGAAGTTCCCGAAGCCGAGCCGGCCGTCGGCGCCCTCCGCCTCCAGCACGACCGCTCCGCGGCGCTGGGAGTTCCTGCGCACGTCACGATCCTCTTCCCGTTCGCAGATGCCGAGGCCGTCGACGAAGACGGCCTGACGGGGCTCTTCGCGCGCTTCCCGGCCTTCGACTTCTCGCTCGACCGCGTCGAGCGCTTCGACGACGGCATCGTCTGGCTGCACCCGGAGCCCTCGCTGCGCTTCGTCGACCTGACGGCGGCCGTCGCCGAGCGCTGGCCGGAATACCCGCCGTACGGGGGGTTGTTCGACGAGCCGATCCCGCACCTCACGGTCAGCGAGGTGCCGATCGACGTGAACGTGCAGCTGCCGATCGCGTCGCGGGCGCGCGAGGTGTCGCTGATCGAGGAGGACGAGGCGACCGGGCGCTGGTCGAAGCGCCGCAGCTTCGCGCTCGCCTAGTCAGCGCGCCGAGTCAGCGCACCGCGAGCTGGATCGTGAGCGCGCCGGGGCAGCCGTACACGGCGCGCACCTTCCAGCGGCCCCGCACGCCGTGGCCGGCGTAGGCCGCCTCGGCTTCGGCGCTCTCCGCGTCGCCCGCACCGAGCCGGTACCCCGCCTCCGGGAGGCGGCTGACGAGGAAGTCGCGCACGGGGTTGATCGCGCCCGGCACGTAGCCGCTGTAGATCGCGTAGCCGTACTCGTCGCGCTTCCGGTCGAGGACCGAGCCGCGCGGAAGCGGGAAGCGCGCGAGCGAGGTGGGCAGCGCCGCGCGGCCGTGCAGGTGCACGCACGAAGGCAGCCCGACGGCCTCGGCCCGGCCCGTGGCCCCGAGCACGAGAGCGGAGGCGGCGGCCGCGGCGCAAACGAGCGCCGCGGCCGCGATCAGCCGCTTCCATGACATCTACTGCAGCGCCACCTTCCCGCCCTGCACGAGTGCCGTCCGCGAGGCCGTGTTGTTGCTCTCGTTCTTCTCGACGATCGCGTTCGCCGGATCCACGGTGACGGTCACCGTGTGCGTCCCGTTCTGACCGCGCGTGTTCCACACGGCAAACGCGCGCCCCGTGCCGCCGGCCGCGATCTGGCCGATGGTCTGGTCGGCCGCGACCGCGCTGCCGTCGACTGAGAACCGCACCTTGATGTTCGACGCGGTCGCCGTGCCGACGTTGTGCACGAGAACTGCGAGCACCTGGTCGTTGCCGGAGCCCTTGAGCCCGGTGAGGCCGACGTCGCTCGGCGACACCGCGAGGTCGGGCTGCGGGACGGTGCAGTTCTCGTTGCCCTTGACGACGTACTGCCCCGTGGGCGCCAGGCTGTTCGGCGCGTTGTCGGGCGTCAGGTTGACGGCGCCGCCGCGGACGGTGACGCGGATCAGGAACGAGCTGAGCGTGTCGCCCGGTTTGATCCCGAAGGCGCTCCGCGCCACGACGATCTTGATCTGGCCGTCGGGCGTGAAGGCGCTGTGGGCGTCGGCCGGCTTCGTCGTCGTGAGCGGGCTCGTCGGGCTGGTCCCGTCCCCGTAGCCGAACGTGACGTTGCCGAGCGCGTCCGTCTCCATCTTCACCCAGTGGTCTGCGCCGTCCGCCGTCTTGAACTGCAACGGCCAGGACGTGTTCGCGGCCGGCTTCGAGAGGTCGGCGACCTTGATGATGAACTCGAGGTTGCCCAGGCCGATCGACGTCGGCTCCGTGACCGAGACCCACTGGATGTCCCGCGACGGCTCGTTCGTGAGCTCGTCGCCCGTGCCGTCCGACAGCACCTGGAGACCGGGAGCGACGCACGGGTCCGGTGCCGGCCCGGCGGGCGCCGGGCTGACGTCGTTCGACGGGGCGGACTCGCCGATCGCGTTCACCGCCGTCACGTGGTACGTGTACGCCTGTCCCGGCGTGATCGCGGAGTCGGTGTACGACGTGGTGCCGCCCGGGACGGTCGCGAGCAGCGTGAAGCTCGTCCCGCCCGGAGCCCTGCGCGAGACGTTGTAGCTCGTGATCGGTGAGCCGTGGTCGTCGGGCGCGGCCCAGTTGAGGATGTTCGCCGAGCCGGCCGCCTTGCCGGAGAGGTTCGGCGCCGAAGGCGCGGCGAGCACGTCGAACTTCGCGAAGAGCCGCTTCCCGTTCACCTGCCGCGCGATCGTGGCGAGCGACGTGAAGCTGTTCGGTCCGGCGATCGCGCAGGAGTCGACGCAGCCGTCTGCGTACCCGACGAGCACGCGGCCCTGCTTGTCGACGGTGATGCCCATGAAGTCCAGCAGGTTGCGCGTCCCGTTCCCGCAGCCGAGTGTTCCGCCGCCGCAGATCGTCCCGCGCTGGACGGGATCGTTCGGCGTGGCGTCGACGGTCGTCCACGTGTTGCCGCCGTCGAAGGTCTCGGCCACGTAGAGATGCCAGACGCCCGGCCAGCTCGGGTTGTCGCCGAATGCCCCCGCCGACGGCTCGGACGAGCCGAGGAACGCGAACGCGGCGCGATCGCCGTCGCCGGCGACGACGGCCGAGAAGGCGGTGTGCTGGATGTTGAACGGCAGGCCGACGTCGCGGACGTTCGTCCACGTGCGTCCGTGGTCGTGGGAGACCGCGATCTTCGGATGGCCGTCGCCGTCACCCCAGCCGAAGTAGACGGTGTTGTCCGCGCCGATGCCGACCGAGGGATCCCAGTCGCCGTTGAACGAGCCCGGCACCGTGCGCACCTGCCAGGTGAGCCCGTTGTCCTCCGAAACGACGACGCCCTGCGCGCCGTTGCAGTTGCGGTTCGGGACGTAGACCGACCCGTCGGGCGCGACCTGGACGTGGCCGTGGAGCCCGCCGCACTGGTCGGTGTAGATCGGCACGGCGGGTGCAAAGGTCGTGCCGCCGTCGTCGCTCCGCGCGCACAGCGCGGCGACGAGGTCCTGCGAGCAGTAGTACACCGCGTCCGGATAGAGGAGCCCGTTGGGGTCTCGCGTCAGGGGCGGCGCGTACGGCCCGCCACCGAACGTCTGGTGGTCGACGCCGCCGTTCAACGGGCCGCCCTCACTCGGGAGCCACGTGCTGCCGTCGTCGTCGGTGGACGCGGCGAGGCTCGTCGTGCCGGAGAGCTGGGAGCTGAACCACCGGCTCGTCCGCTGGTCGATCCAGCCGATCGGGTCGAGCGAGACGACCGACGTCTGCGGGAAGCTGACGTCCGTCCACGTCGAGCGCGCGGGCGAGACGCTGTCGTCCCACCCGACGCGCAGCGTCTGCAGGCCGGCCTGGAACATCGAGTTGCCGGTCTTCCAGTCGGCGCCGATCGACGGTTCGCCCGCGTCGCCGCCGAGCCCGTTCGGGGCCGGGTCGTTCTGGAACGTCAGCGGATCGCTGCCGGCCGGCGGCTGCGTCGGCGCGGTGAGTGGAACGAGATCGGCGCCGGCGGTGTAGCTGTTGCCGTCAGTGCCGACGGCGGGGGCGAAGGGCGCGGCCGCGACGGTGTACGTCCCGGCGGCCGGATTGACGAGCGTCACGAACTCCATCTGCCCGGGCCCGTTGCCCGAGCTCCCGATCAACCCACCGTCCGGGCCGAAGACCGAGAGATCCCAGTCGCCCGCAGGCTTGAGCTTGATCCGCACCATGAACGAGGAGGCGGACGGTTGCACCGTCAGCCGGTAGAGGTCGCAGTTGGTATCGCTCGGGCCTTTGCAGCCGTTGACGTTCGGCGCCATCAGCGTGCCGCTCCAGACGAGCGACGGGTTGGCGTCCGAGATCGTCCCGGAGCCCGGCGTCGCCGCGGTCGACGACGTCAGCGGGACGAGGAGCGCGAGCGCCGCTGCGAGCGCGCCGATCCCGGCAAGGCTCAGGCGGGCGCGCGAGGTGCGGCGGATCGGGTGGTAGGCGATCAAGGAATGTCCCCCTCCTGCAATCGAAGTTCCGCAGATGAGCCGTGGGAGCCGGGGCCGTCACCGGCTCCCACGACGTGCGTATGTGCTGCCGTCTTACGGCAGCAGGAAGTCCATCGCCGGCGTGTTGTCCAGCGTGTAGAGGAATGTCTGGTTGTCCTGGGTCGGGCCGGCGTTGTTCGCGAACGAGAACGCCGTTCCGTCGTAGAAGCGCGCACCTGCGGCCGCCGGCTGCTCGAGCGGCCGGCCGTCCACGTCCGTACCGCTCAGCTGCCGCAGGTACGTACGCGGCACGGTCAGCGTGATCGTCCCCGTCGCCTGGTCGACCGTGCCGGACAGCGGTAGGTTGCCGGGATAGACAACACACTTCTCGGAGACCGAGACCGCCGCCGAGGCACACGGCGTGCTGCCGGTCGTGTAGTCGTTCCAGCCGAAGCTGAAGCCGGTGGCCGGATTCCACCGCGCGCTCGCAGCGGAGTCCTGGTAGCCGTTGGCGAAGCGCCAGACCCAGAGCAGTGACTGCCCCCCGGTGTCCGCAAGCGCCTGCGTCAGCGCCGTGTTCGACAGGTCGGCCACCTTGAGGGTGACCGTGAACCCGCCGGTCGCGGCGTCAGGTCCGATCGACGCGCCGGTGAAGTCGGCAGCCGGATCGTTCTTCGTCGGCGGGTCGGGCGGCACCGCGCCGGGCGCGGTCAGGGAGTAGGTGGACAGCGCGTCTCCGGTTGGATCGGTCGACGACGAGCGCACGACGGCCCGGGTCGACGGCGCCAACGTGCTCCCGTTGTTCGACGGGCCCGCCGCCTGCGTGATCACCATCGGCAGGGCGACGTGGCCCAGGTCCTCGTCGGGCTTCTTGTCGTCGCGGTTGAAGACGACGGAGAGACGCCCGTCCGAGGGGTCGTACCCGATGGCGAAGAAGTCGGCCAGAGTCCTGTCGCCCGGCGGCACGGCGAGGTCGCAGCCGAGGCCGTTCAGGCAGATCGAGTCGTAGTGGAAGGGATGGGTCGTCCCCTGCACCTGGCTGAACGTGCGCGTGGGATCGAGCGCGTTCAGCGACTGGTTGACGTAGACGTTCCACGCGGCGTTGAAGTCGCCCGAGTTCGGGTCGCCGTCGGCCGTCGTGCCGTAGAACGCGACCGCGACCCGGCCGGGGGCACCGCCCGCCGCGACCCACGGGAAGACGGTCGTGCGGACGGCGTCGCGGTCGACCTGCACCGGCACCGAAAAACCGGCGTCGACGGTCGGCTCGCCGTCGGCCGTCGCCGCGACCGCGTCGATCGACTGGTTGCACGCCGCCAGCTTGTCGGCGGTGAGCACGCTCAGCCATGTGTGGAAGTTGGAGGAGTCGGCCCAGACGACGTAGACGTTGCCGGCCGAGTCGTGATCTGCGACCGCGAACCCGGCGGTACCGCCCTTGACCGTGTCGCCGCTCGCGACCTTGCAGTCCGTCCACGTGTCGCCGCCGTCGCGGGACACCGCGAGATTCACCTGTTCACCCTTCGTCCACGGCATGTAGACGACGTTCTGCGAGGTGATGAAGTGGAGCGGTCCCGGGAACTCGGCGTGGGGCGCTGCGATCGACGTGAACGGCGAGTAGGTGAGGCCGCCGTCCGTCGAGCGCTGCACGACGACGTTGCGCGGCTGCTGCTGGTTCCACGACAGGAGCACCGTGTGATCGTCGGTGAACGTCATCCACTGGCGGTCGGCGAGCACGCCGTTCGACGTGATGCCGCCGTTCGAGTCCGCGCCCGCCGTCGCGAGGCTGTGCCCGTTGTTCGGCGAGGTCGACGTCGTGAACCCGCTCAGCGCACCGAGCCCTGCGTAGGCGTACTGGTAGTTGCCGAGTGCGTTGGGCGTGACGCCCGTCGCGAGCGCGCAGTCGCCGCCGCCGCCCGCGCCCTGCTGGCCGCGCGGCGGCGTGCCGAGGATGTGGAACTGGTCGCCGCCGTCGGTGGAGACCTGCGCGTAGTCGGCGCCCTGCGAGAAGCCGGTCGGCCCGCAGGTGTAGATGTGGCCGTCGCGGCTGATCTCGATCAGCGGCTCTGCCTCGTCGCGCTGCGGGTCGGCGGTGGTGGACGCGGAGAAGGCGAGGCCCTGCGCGTTCGCCGACGGCAGCGACTGGGTGACCGCGCGCGCGACGGTCTCGACGGTGAGGCTGCCCTGGTAGGGCTGCGGCGTCGAGTTGACGAAGCCGCAGGCACGCGCGTGGTAGGTACCCGGGCCGAGGTTGTGGGCGATCACCTTCTCGGTGGTCGTGCCGCCGTCGCTCGAGCCGACCTCGCTCGATTTCGTGTCGCCGGCGTCCTGGGCGTCGGGCGAGTTGACGGTCAGCACCTCGTCGTTGAGGTCCTCCTTCCCCGTCGGGTTGCTCGGCGTCCAGGTGATCACGAACGTGAAGGTCGCGTCGAACTTGTCGTAGCCCTTGCGCGGGATCGTGACTGCGATCCCCTCGTCGTCGCTCCCGACCCCGGCGCCGTTGCAGTCGCTCGTCGGGTGCGGGCTGGCCGCGGGGATCGTCCCCGCCCACGTGACGGTCACGGTTCTCCCGGTTTTGCCGGGGACGGTGACGCTCTGCGTCGCGGGTGTCGCGGCGCCGCTGTGCAGCGCGCCGAGCGCGACGGCGACGAGCGCGACGACGAGCGCCGCGAGCGCGGCCCTGAGCACCGCGCGTCTTCCCGACCGGGAGATCCTGGGCATGCATCCTCCTCCGTTCAAAAGAAACTGGGCGATCGCAGAGTCGCGGCAACGTACCCGGATTTCAGAGAAAAAATGCGGGCAATTTGACTGACGAATCGATCACCATTTCACGAATGATCGATTACGTGCAGATTTACATCGCGTAATCTGCTCAATCCGGGGTTGCATATCCGCGCATACCGTCCAGGAGCGCGGCGTAGAGCCGGTCGGCGAGGCCGTCGGTGTCGGCCCCGGGGCGGAGCCACGTGTAGGCCCAGTTCGCCGCGCTCAGAAAGAGGAGCGCCGCCGTCGGGACGTCCAGGTCGGTCCGGAGCTGGCTCTCCTCGACGCCCGCCCGGAAGAGCTCGCGGATCCGCTCCTCGTAGCGGCGGCGCTCGGCGACGAACAGCACGTGCCGCTCGCCCTCGAGATGCCGCCATTCGCGGACGAAGACGGTCGCGACGTCGAGCTGGCCGGTCACGACGGCGAGGTGCGCGCGCAGGGCGAGCCGGATCCGCTCCGCCGCGGGCGCCTCCGCCGGCACGGCGTCGAGCGCGGCGTGGAACGCGTCCGCCCCCGCGCGGGCGACCTCCCAGAGCAGGTCCTCCTTCGAGGCGATGTGGTGGTAGAGCGACGGCTTCTGGATGCCGAGCTCGAGCGCGAGGTCGGCGAGGGACGTGCCCTGATAGCCCTTCTCGGCGAAGAGGCGGGCGGCGATCCGCGTGAGCTCCTCACGCCTGGCGGACATCTATGATGAGCAGCCTAACGATCGGTCGGTAGGAGGATGCCGGTGGACGCGCGTACCGAGGAGTTTCTCGCCTACGTCCAGGAGGGCGGACAGGTCGAGGCGACGGACTGGCTGCCGGAGGAGTACCGGCGGAAGCTGATCAAGTTCATCGAGATGCACGGCAACTCGGAGCTGATGGGCGTGCTGCCCGAGCGCGAGTGGATCCTCAAGGCGCCGACCCTCCAGCGCAAGCTGGCGCTGACCGCGAAGGTGCAGGACGAGGTCGGGCACGCGCAGCTGATCTACCGCGTCGCCGAGGACCTGGGCAAGCCGCGCGAGGCGATGCTCGCCGACCTGGTCTCGGGCAAGGCGAAGTTCCACAACGTCTTTCACTACCCGACGCACACGTGGGGCGACGTCGGCGTGATCGCCTGGCTGGTCGATGCGGCGGCGATCATCTCGCAGAAGGCGCTCCTCAAGTGCTCGTACGCGCCGTACGCGCGGATCATGAAGAAGATCTGCTGGGAGGAGTCGTTCCACATCCTCCACGGCCGCGACGTGATCCTCGCGATGATGACCGGCACCGACGCCCAGCGGCTGCTGGTGCAGGAAGCACTCGATCGGTGGTGGGGGCCGCTGATGCAGTTCCACGGCAACCCGATCCCGCGCGACGAGGACCCGATGTACGTCTGGCGCATCAAGTCGCAGGGGAACGAGGAGGCGCGCCAGCAGTTCCTCGACGGCTACGTGCCGCAGATCTGGGAGCTCGGCCTCACCGTCCCCGACCCGAACCTGCGGCGAGGCGACGAGGGCGTGTGGGCCTACTCGGAGCCGGACTGGGACGAGCTCAAGTCCGTCGTCACCGGCCACGGACCGCGCTCCCAGGAGCGGCTCGCCTTCCGTGCGCGCTTCCTCGAGCAGGAGCAGTGGGTGCGCGACGCCCTCCTGGCGGCCTGATGATCTTCGAGGTGTTTCGCCAGGAACGGAAGGGCCAGCCGTTCGCGCACGCCGGCTCGGTGGAGGCGCCGGACGCCGCGTTCGCCGACGCGTGGGCGCGGGAGCAGTACGGGCGCCGCGGCGAGTCCGAGGCGCTGTGGCTCGTGCCGCGCGACGCCGTGCACCACATCACCGACTGGGCCGACGAGTTCGATCTCAAGTACCGACGCGTCGACGGCTACTCGATCAAGGAAAGGTTGCGGATCGCTCGTGAACGCGCGGGCACGACTCCTGCTGGCGATCGCTGACGACGAGCTGATCGTCGGCTGGCGCGACTCGGAGTGGACCGGGATCGCGCCGACGCTCGAGGAGGACGTCGCGTTCTCGTCGATCGCGCAGAACGAGATCGGCCACGCACGCGCGCTCTACCAGCTCGCTGCTGCGGAGCTCGGGAACGACGCCGACGCGCTCGCGTTCGATCGCGCGCCCGACGAGTACCGGTGCGCGCCGTTCGTCGAGCTGCACCTCCTCGACTGGGCGCACACGATCGCGCGCCGCTACCTCTACGAGGAAGCCGACCGCGTGCGGCTCGATGCGCTGCGCCGTTCGGACGACGCGGAGCTCGCCGGCCTCGCCGCGAAGATCGACCGCGAGGAGGCCTACCACCGCATGCACGCCGAGATGTGGGCGGCGCGCCTGCGCGACGAGCCGCGCTTCCGAGCGGCGGTCGACGAGCTGTGGCCGTACGCGCTCGGGATGCTCGAGCCCGAGCTGCGACCCGAGCTGGCACGGCGCGTCGGACTTAGTGTTGAGTCAACACAAGCGATCGAACGTGGCGAGCACACGCCCGAGCTCGCGGAGCTGTGGAGCACGATGACGGAGGTCCGGCGGTCGGCACCGGGGGCGGCGTGGTGACCGAGTCGCAGGTCTGGGCGGCGATCGACGAGATCCCCGACCCGGAGATCCCGGTCATCTCGCTCGTCGACCTGGGCGTGATCCGCGACGTCACCGTCGACGGCGAGCGCGTGCACGTGGAGCTGACGCCGACGTTCCTCGGCTGCCCGGCGCTCGAGGCGATGACGCGAGCGATCGAGCAGTCGATCGCCGGGCTCGGCGGCGACCCCGAGGTGGCCGTGATCCAGGACGACTCGTGGTCGACCGACCGAATCACCACCGCCGGCCGCGCGAAGCTGCGCGCCGCCGGGCTCGCCCCGCCCGCACCGCGCGCGGCGGGCGCGACGACGCTCGTGCAGCTGCAGTCGAACGCGTTCCGCTGTCCCTACTGTGGGTCGACCGACACGAAGCTCGAGAACATCTTCGGCCCGACGCCGTGCCGCTCGCTTCGCTGGTGCGAGACCTGCCGCCAGCCGTTCGAGCAGTTCAAGACGATCTAGCGGCGGGCAGGATCCGGTACCTAGCCGGCGACCTGTTGCCGTCCGCGAGCCTTTCATTGCGTGCGCTGGAATCAGCGGAATGTCTCGCGACAATCGTGACGCCTTGACAACCCCGGCCGTACCTGGGATTGTGCGGCGGCCCGGCATCTGCGCGCTGCTATGACGGGCGAGGGCAGGCGGGAAGGAGCCGGCAGTGGACGGGAGAACGGGGCGATGCCCGGTCCGGGTCGACCGGATGAGCGGCAATGCGGTCGGCGCGTTCTTGCATGCCTCGACAGCGGGGCTTCCGCACCCGGAGAGCGTATGGTGAGGGCTGCGGCGAAGGTGCTGGTTGGTTTGGTGATCGTGCTGCTCGTCGGCGTCATCGGCATCGGTTCGACGTCGGCCCGAGGAGCCGGGGTCTGTCCGATTTTCTGTGTAGGCGTGGTCTTGTGTTGAGCGGGTGCCGCCGCTTCCGGCCCGGAGGGCCGGGAGCGGCGGGCC
>JABFWJ010000105.1 GCA_013362295.1 Thermoleophilia bacterium | reverse complement strand
ACCGACGACCACGGCGCCGGGCGGCACGTCACGCGTCACCACCGCGCCCGCACCGACGAGCGCGCCTGCGCCGATTCGCACGCCGCCGAGGATGACGGCGCCGGTCCCGATCGCGGCGCGATCTTCGACGTAGGTGCGCACGAGCTCCCAGTCGGCGCCGATCTTGAGCTCGCCCGTCTCGGTCGCGGCGCGCGGGTTCAGGTCGTTGATGAACATCACGCCGTGGCCGACGAAGACCTCGTCGCCGATCTCGACACCGTCGCAGATGAACGTGTGGCTCTGGATCTTGCAGCGCCGACCGATGCTCGCGCCGCGCTGCACCTCGACGAACGTGCCGATGCGCGTGTCGTCGCCGATCGAGCAGCCGTAGAGGTTCGTGAACGCCTGGACGACCACCCCGCGGCCGAACTCGACGTCACTGAGGAGCCGGTACGGCGCGTCGTTCGCCGGCTGAGAGTTAGAAGAAGGCGCGGACACCGTCGACGACGGCCTCGATCTGCGACTCGGTGATGCCGGGGAACATGGGCAGCGAGAGCACGCGGCCGGCGGACGCTTCCGCGACGGGGAACGAGCCTTCCGCGTAGCCGAGGCTGCGGTACGCCTTCGAGAGATGCGCAGGCTCCGGATAGTGGAAACCCGTGCCGATCTCGCGGTCCCGCAGATGCAGCGCGAGCGCCTGCGGGTCCGCCGTCCGGATCACGTAGAGGTGCCAGACGGGGTCGCTGTTGGGTGCGACCGGCGGAAGCTCGATGTCCCCCACGCCGTCGAGCGCCTGCGAGTAGAGCGCCGCCGCCGAGCGGCGCTGGTTGTTCCAAGCGTCGAGGAGCGGCAGCTTGCGCGAGAGGACGATCGCCTGGATCGTGTCCAGGCGGGCGGTGAAGCCGATCAGCTCGTGGTCGTACTTCGCACGCTGCCCGTGCTCGCGCAGCGCCTGCACGCGCGCGACGAGATCGTCGTCGTCTGCGACGAGGGCGCCCGCATCGCCGAACGCCCCCAGGTTCTTTCCGGGGTAGAAGCTGAACGCGGCGGCCAGGCCGAGCTCGCCCGCCGTCGCGCCGTCCCGCACGGCGCCGTGCGCCTGGCACGCGTCCTCGATGATCGGCAGGCCGAGCTCGCCGAGGCCGCGCATGTCGGCCATCTGGCCGTAGAGGTGGACGGGCATCACGAACCGGGTGTGCGCGGTGGTCGCAGCACGCGCCGCCTCGACGTCCATGTTGAGGTCGGTCGCGGCAACGTCGACAGGAACCGGTGTCCCGCCGGCCTGCGAGACGGCCTCGAAGGTGGCGATGAAGGTATTCGCCGGAACGAGCACTTCGTCGCCGGGCTCTACGCCGGCGGCGATGAGTGCCAGGCGGAGCGCGTCGAGGCCGCTGGCGACGCCGATGCAGTGTGTCCGCCGGCAATACGCGGCAAAGTCGCTCTCGAAGGCACCGACCGCGGGGCCGTTCGTGAAGGCGTTCGAGTCGATCAACTTGCCGAACTCGTCGAGGAGGTCGGTCTTCAGCTCGTCATGCGACGAGCGCAGATCGAGAAACGGGACCGGGAGTGTAAGAGCTGCGTCAGTGAGCATGCTCCGACGGTAGCGACGCCCCCTCGGAGGCACCACAGGACGAGTGCGTAGATCGGACTAGCCGGATGGATAGTCCCCCGCCCGAGGACGAGTCTTGCCGTTCTGGTCTGTGCCCGAAGGAGCACCGCCCCTACGGTGAATCACGTGAGCGTTCAACCGGTGCTCGCCGACGCGGCCTTCGGCCGCCCGGATGCAGTCGTCGACGCTGTCCGCGACCGCGGGTGGATCGTCAGACGCGGCTTGCTGACCGCGGACGCGCTCGGCCTGACCGCGGCGTTCGTGATCACGGCGCTCATCTTCGGTCAGGGCGCGGGCAAGGGCAACCATCTGGCGCTCGCCGCCGAGTACCTGCTCTTCATCGCGACGCTTCCCGTGTGGCTGCTCGGTGCGAAGCTGCACGAGCTCTACGACCGCGACGAGGAACGGACGGATCACACGACCTTCAACGACTTCGTCGGGGTCGTGCATCTCGTCACGCTCGGCGTCTGGATTCTGTACGCCGCCGCCCTCGGCACCCATCTGGCTAACCCGGAGCTGCCGAAGGCGCTGCTCTTCTGGTTCCTTGCGATCGCGTTCGTGACCGGAGGACGTGCGGGGGCACGTGTCTTGTGCCGGCGGCATCCCGCGTACGTGCAGAACACCTTGATCGTCGGTGCCGGCGAGATCGGCCAGCTGATCGCACGGAAGCTTCTGCAGCATCCCGAGTACGGCATGCGCCTCGTGGGCTTCGCGGACGACGACGCGCCGGCGCTCAGGCCCGACATCGGAGACCAGCGCCTCATCTGCGGGATCGCGGAGGTGCCGCGGATCGTCGACGAGCGCAAGGTGCAGCGCGTCGTGATCGCGTTCTCGAGCGACGCGAAGACGCCGCTCGCGAAGACGGTCGCGCGACTCAAGTCGATGGACGTCCAGATCGACATCGTGCCGCGCTTCTACAACGTCGTCGGCCCGAACGTCGAGATGCACTCGGTCGAGGGCCTGCCCCTCGTCGGGCTGCCGGCGCCGAAGCTGCTCCCGTTCTCGCGCACGATCAAGCGCGTGATCGACGTCACCGGCGCGGCGATCCTGCTCGCACTGACGTCTCCGATCTTCGCGTTCGCAGCCTGGCGCATCCGCAGCGACTCGCCGGGGCCCGTGTTCTTCCGCCAGCAGCGCGTCGGCAAGGGCGCCCGCGTCTTCACCGCGCTCAAGTTCCGAACGATGAAGGTCGACACCGACGAGTCCGCGCACCGCGAGTTCATCCGCTCGACGATGGACTCGAGGTCGGCGCCCGCCGCGAACGGCCTCTACAAGCTCGACCAGAAGGACGCGGTCACGCGCTGCGGCAAGTGGCTGCGCAAGACGAGCCTCGA
>JABFWJ010000444.1 GCA_013362295.1 Thermoleophilia bacterium | reverse complement strand
GAGGAAGCAGGAGGCGCCGAGGCCCGCGAGGAGCCATTCGGCCGACGGGTGGAGCACGGTCTGCGCCACGAGCACGGCGGCCGCCGCCGGCAGCGCGATCCGGTTCGGGACGATCCGGCGCTCGATGTCGATCGAGGAGAGCACGACCAGGACGGCGCAGTAGAACGACGCGACGGCGGCGTCCCAGCCGAGCCCGAACTTCCAGAAGCTGCAGGCGACGAGGAGCGCGGTCGCGAGCTCGACCGCCGGGTAGCGCCACGAGATCACTGCCGAGCAGTTTCGGCAGCGCCCGCGCAGGAGGAGCCACGAGACGACGGGGACGTTGTCGTACCAAGCGATCGGGGTGCCGCACGCCATGCAGGCCGAGCCCGGAGAGGCGATCGAGCGCCGCAACGGCACGCGCGCCGCGACGACGTTCAGGAACGACCCGACGGCGAGGGCGGGGAAGAACGCGATCCCGGCGGCGGCGAGGCTCATCGCTAGCCCGAGTATCCGCCGGGAGGATCGACCTGCGCGTAGGCGGTCGGGTTCGACGGCATCCCGTTGGGCACGATCGTGATCGCCGGGAACGACGTATTCGAGGACTGCCCGAGGAGCACCTGATAGCCGACGATCGGCCCGTCGATGTTCGAGGTCGTCCCGACGTCGACGCTGCCGGCCGCGTAGACCGCACCCTGGAAGTTCGCGCTCACGAGCTGTGTCGACTCGCCGACCGGCAGCTGGCCGCCGGTCCCCTTCGAGACGAAGCAGAGGAGGTTCGAGTTGGGATCCCAACCCTGAGCGGGCGAGGCCTGGTAGGTGCGCATGTCGCAGGCAGCGTTGTAGATCGCGCCGCAGAGGCTCGAGTTCTTGATCAGCAGCGTTCCCCCGAGGTAGATGACGCCCTGCCCCGTGTACTTGTTGATGGCGCCGTTCTGGATGTAGACGCTGCCGTCGATCCAGACGGTGCCCTTGATCGTGAGCGTCTTCGTTGTGTTGTTCCAGCTCAGCTCGCCGCCCGCGGTCTGACAGCGATAGTCGTATCCGGGCGTCAGGTTCTGGGTCGCGACGTTGTTGTTCCGGTAGACGAGCTTCTGCGCGTCGGTGTCGCCGGGATTCGGATCGACGGGGTTGTCGAACGTCAGCGGGTTGAGCGGGGCCTGGCCGTTGATCGTCTGGCAGGGGAAGTACGGCCCGGGGCTCGCGTTCACGTACCAGTTGTCGTAGTTCGGCACCGGGGGCGCGAGGTTCTGGGGCGGCGTGGAGTCAAGGACCGTCGCCCACAGGTTGTCGACGCCGCCGTTCTGGCACGGCGTGTGCGTCGTGGTCTTGACCGTGCAGCCGTTTCCGATGTGGGCGTCGCTCAGCGGCACGGCGGAAGTGCCCGCGTAGTTCTGGCTGGCGGAGTCCATGCTGAGGCGGCCGCGCACGACGAGCGGCCCGCGCGTGATCGACGTCGTGTTGTGCAGGCAGAGGTTCCCCTCGACGTAGAACGGCGAGGAGACCTGTACCGACTGGTTCAGGTCTTCGTCGCACGTGGGAGGCGTGCTGGCGGGCTTCGTCGCGTAGATGTAGTTCCAGACGGGCGTGTTCAAGGGCTGGGTCAGCGTCGGGTGCACCGACACGTTGACCGTCAGGGTGCGCGTCGAGTAGGTGGGATTCGCGAGCACGTTCGTGTTCAGGGCATACCCGGTGGACGTGAGCGTCCACGTCGCAGTTCCCGTGTTGAGGACGCCGTCCCAGATCACGTAGCCGCCGGGATAGGTGTTCTTGATCGTGCAGCCGGTGACGTACGTCTCGCCGACGATGCCGCAGAACACGTTCCTGTCGAGGGCGTTGTTGCCGATCCCGGTGTTCGGATCCGGCGGCTGGCCGAGGATCGCCATCGCGTTGTTGATGCCGGCCTCGGCGAACCGATACGCCTGGTCGCGCGTGATCGAGAGCTTCGAGGTGTGACCACTTGCCGTCGTGTAGTAGATGGCGGTGGTGCTGACGATCGTCAGCGCGAACATCGTCACGAGCGCCAGGACGAGCGCGATCCCGCTCTCATCGGAGACCAGCCGCTTCAGCACGATGCGACCCCAGCTCCGCACGCGCGCGGAGAGTTCCTCAGCACGATGTCGTCCGCGAGCGGGTAGCCGTCGTGCACCTTCGCCGGGTTCAGATTCGACGTCAGGTCGACGTGCACACGCGGCAGGACAGCCGACCCGTCCTGCGTCACGATCGCGCTCCCCGCGGTGCCCTGCCCAAGCGACGTGCTCGTCGCCAGGTGCGAGTTCGGCGGCAGATAGACGAAGATGCTCCCCGCGGTCAGGTAGTCGGCGAACTTCTGTGTTGCGCCGGTGCAGCTCGTAGCGACGATGCGGTAGAGCGCATACCTCGTCCCGCTCCCGACGGTGCACCACGTGACGCTGTGCGAGCCCGAGGCGCAGTTGTCGCTCGGGAAGTAGACGGTGACGGAGCTCTCCCAGGTGTTGTACGTGGTGGGGTTCGAGACGGTGCAGCCCGCGTGGAGCTCGCGGCGCAGCTTGTCGAGCGAGAGCCGGACTTCCTGCTGTGCCTGGAACCGACGGCTCGAGTCGGCATCGGAGTTGATGCCGGCCGTGAAGAGAGCGACGATCGAGCCGATTACCACGGTCAGGATCGCCATCACGATGACCAGCTCGATCATCGAGTAGCCGCCCTCACTGTCGAGGGACGGGGTCACGAGGACTTCCTCGTGACCTCCGCAAAAGCCTCGCGCGCGACGGACGAGCTGCGGGCGCCGATGCCCCACAGGGCCCACACCCGGCGGTCTGCGGCGACGAGCGTCTCGAGCGCGTCGGCCCCGTGCCACCAGCCCATCCGGGCGCCGGCGACGATCCACGCGTGCTGGTAGAGCCAGTAGCGCACGTTCGCGTCGGTGGGCTGGGGATTGCGATTCAGCCAGGCGAGGAGCTTCCTTGCGCGGTCGGTGAGCGGCATCTCGTCGAGCGGCTCGCGCCGCGCGCCGGGGACGACGAACGCCGGCGGACGGTTCGGCGGGCGCCGGCGCGGCGTCTTGGCAGGAGCGCGCTTGGCGACCCTGCGTGGGACGGCGGTATTGGTCACGGTCTTCTTCGCAACCCGGGTCGGGCGGGCGACCTTCCTCGCGGGCGCGCCCCCCTCGAGCTGGAGCGCGGTCGGGGTGACCGGCGAGACGTCCTCGGGAAGCCCGGTTTGCGCACCGCTGCGCGCGAGGCGGAGGACGACGAGCGGAGCGCCCGTGTCGATCACCCGCGCGCCCGGGGCGGGCGACTGCGAGACGACGGTGTTCGAGGCGAAGCCGTGGACGGAGCCCTCGATCCGGAAGCCGAAGCCCGAGTCTCCGAGCGTCCCCTTGGCGAAGACGAAGGCCTGGCGGCGCACGTCGGGAACGACCTTGACCGCCGGGGCCGCGGTCGTCGTGGCGGTTGTCGTCGTCGGCGCGGGCGGAGCCGTGCCGATGCGCTGCGCCGCCGCGTAGGTCAGCGCGGTCGTCGCGAGCAGCCAGACGGCCGTGAGCGCGACGAGGCGCGGAACGAAGGTGCCCAGGCGTCCCATCCCTCTTCTCTTCGGCAGGCGGGCACCGGGACTCAAGCCCCAGAAGCGGTGAAATACACGACCGGGCCGGGCGCGGACGCGCTCTCCAGGCCTCTCGGCGAGCCGGATTCGACGGTGCTCGGCGCGGCCCCGACGACGGCGAAGACGTTGTCCGGTGCCGCGTTCGACTGGACCGAGTCGGTCCAGCTGAAGGCCGTGCCGGCGAACGACTGGAACCACGCCTCGTCCTGGGGGTAACCGGTCGCCGGGTGCAGCTGCAGGTGCAGGTGGGGCCCCTCGGCATGGCCGGTGTGGCCGACGAGGCCGACGGGCTGGCCCGCGGTCAGCGCCGCCCCGGCCGAGACGGCCGGCTCGAGGTAGCTGAGGTGGCAGTACGTCCACGTGAGCCCGTCGACGGTCGCGATCGTGAAGCCGATGCCGCAGTTGCCGTTGCCGCCCGGCCAGGCGCCGGTGACGGTGCCGTCGGCGAGCGCGTAGAGCTGCGTGCCTTCCGGCGCCGCGATGTCGGCCGCCGGATAGTCGTGATGGGTATGTCCGACGTGGACGAGTCCGGGACCGCCGGCGACCGGGAAGACATAGCCGCCCGAGTAGGTCGGCGAGCCGAGGACGGCGCCTGCTCCCGGCGTGAACGCGGTACCCACCGTCTGGTCGCGGGCGGCGGTGAGGGCGTCCTGAGCGGTCCGGAGCTCGACACGGCGCGCGTCGACCTCGCCCTCGGCGGCCTGGACGCGGTAGTCGAGGAGGGTCGCCGCCTTCTGGGCAGCGAGCCGGTCCGAGAAGCCGGCCGCCTTCTGCGCCGTCGTCATCAGCCGCTCTTCCCGGCTCTCGAGCCTCATGAGGACAGCCTCGGCCGCGAGGAGGCGGCCGTTCGCCGCGAGCACCGCCTGCCTGGCCTGGTCGAGCTGCTGCTGAGCGGTGTCGAGCGTCGTCGCGAACGCGGTTCCGCCCGAGTCGTACTGCTGCGCGAGCTGCAGGACCTCGTCGACGTACCACTGGGCGTGGTTGTAGGCGAAAACCGCGCCGGAGATGTCGCTCGCCCCGCCCGTGGCGGCGAGGTAGCGCGCGGCGGAGTAGATCGCATCCTCGGCGTTCCATGGGTCGGCGACGCCGTCGCCGTTCGCGTCGGTGCCCCACCGGGCCCAGGTGTCGGGCATGAACTGCATCCAGCCGATCGCGCCGGCAGAGCTCGGGCCCATGTTCTGCCCGAAGCCGGACTCGACCTTATTTATTGCGGCCAGAACCGACCACGGCACGCCGTAGGCCTGGCCGGCGCCCTGCCAGATCGGGAGCAGCTGGTCGAAGGAGAGCTGCTGCGGCTGCGCCGGGGGCAGGAGCAGCTGCGGGAAGAGCACGCTCGTCAGGTTCGGCGTGTCGGCGCTCGGCAGCGGCGCGGCAGAGGCCGAGGCGGCGGCGGCGAGCGCCACGAGCGCGACCAGCAGGAGGCGCTTCATCAATCCCCGAGCGGTGCGAGCCGCAGCATGAGCTCCGGCTCGGGAGCCGCGGTCTCGGCCTCGGGCTCCTCGAGCATCGCGGCCGCCGAGGCGTTGTGGTCGATCCCGGCGGCTGAGGCCTTCTCCGCGTACTCGAGCGCGACCATGAAGTCGTGGCGGCTGGAGGACGCGTTCGCGGCCACCTCGCGGTCGACGCTTCCGTCCAGCACCTTGTCGATCAGCGCCTTCTGGAACGTCTGCATGTGGAAGAACTCGCCCTCGGCGATCGCGTCGGTGATCTCCTCCGGCTTGTTCTCGCGGATCAGGTCGGCGATGCGGGCGTTCGTGATCATGATCTCGACCGCAGCGACGCGGCCGCCGTCGACGCGGGGCAGGAGCCGTTGCGAGACGACGCCGCGCAGCACGCCGGCCATGATCGACCGGACCTGCGCCTGCTTGCCCTCGGGGAAGAACTCGATCATGCGGCCGATCGTCTCGGCGGCGTCGACGGTGTGGAGCGTCGAGAAGACGAGGTGGCCGGACTCGGCGGCCTGGAGCGCGGTCTGGGCGGTCTCGGCGTCGCGCAGCTCGCCGATCAGGATCGTGTCCGGATCCTGTCGGAGCGCGCGGCGCAGGGCCTGGCCGAAGTCCTCGGTGTCGAGCCCGATCTCGCGCTGGTTCACGATCGACTCGCGATCGGGATGGAGGATCTCGATCGGATCCTCGATCGTCACGATGTGCGACTGCCGGTTCCGGTTGATGTAGTCGATGATCGCGGCGAGCGTCGTCGTCTTGCCGGAGCCGGTGGCGCCGGTGACGAGGACGAGGCCGCGGTGCTCCTCGGCGAGCTTCCGGATCCCTTCGGGCAGGCCGAGCTGGTCGAACTGCGGCACTTCCTTCGGGATGACGCGGAGCGCGAAGCTGATCATGCCGCGCTGCCGGAACGCGTTGACGCGAAAACGCGGCAGGCCGTCGGCCGTGTAGGCGAGGTCGAGGTCGCCCGAGGCGTTGAACTTGTCGTACTTGCTGGGCGTCAGGTTCGTGACCGCCCTCAGGAAGCCGTCGAGATCGCCGTTCGACAGGACGTCCGTGTGCTCGAGCGGGGTGACCGCGCCGTCGCGGCGCAGCATCGGCGGCCGGCCGAACTTCAGGTGGATGTCGGACGCGCCCGCCTCGACGGCGCGCCGCAGGAGATCGTCGAGTTCCATACCGCACCCCTTTGTCGGCAGGAACCGTCCCGATCTTTAGCCGTGCCGGCCGAGCACCTCCAGCGCCCGCAGCGGGATCCGCGCCACGCCGTGCTGCTCGCCGGGGGCCGAGAGCTCGCCCAGGAGAAGCCGCTCGACGGTCTTCCACAGGAGCTGGGTGCGCGCGATCCGCCAAGAGGCGCGCGGCCAGCGGTCGAGCGCGCGCTTCAGCTTCCACGAGGCGTTGTGGAGCGGCATCAGGGCGGCGTCGACGGCGGCCTCGTACGGCTCGAGCGACGAGGAGCGGCCCGCGAGCAGGTCGAGTACGGCCGCCGCGGCGAGCTTGGACGAGACGAAGCACTCGTACATGCCGTCGCCCGAGACCGGATCGATCAGGCCGGCCGCATCTCCGACGAGCAGCGCGCGCTCGGCCGCGATGCGCACGCCGGGGCGCCGCAGCGGCAGCCGGTGCCCGCGCAGGCTCTCGAGCTGCGCCGGATCGAGATCGTGTGCGAGGCAGACACGCGCCAGGTGCTCGCGAATGCGCCGACCCTCGCTCTGCCAGGCGCCGACGCCGACGTTCACGTGGTCGCCCTTCGCGAACACCCAGCCGTAGCCGCCCGGGATGTCGGCCAGCTCGACGACCGCCCGGCGCCGGTAGCGTTCGCGTGCGACGACGCCGAACGGCACATTTCCTTCGTACGCGACCCCGTGGACGATGCCCGCACCGAGCCCGAGCGCGCGCGCCGTCGTACCGTTCGCCCCGTCCGCGCCGACCACGACGTCGGCGGGCGCGTCCGACACGTCGGCCGTTTCCCCCTCGCGCACCTCGACGCCTCGCTCACGCGCCGCGTCGAGCAGGAACGCGTCCAGCCGCCGGCGCTGCGTCATGCGGATCACGGGCTGTGCCGAGCGGCGCACGACCGCGTCGCCGTACCGGAAGCGGAGCTCGACGAGATCGACCTCCTCCTCGACGACCGGCGACACGTCGACCGGGCACTGGCGCACCGCCCGCATCGTCAGCCCGCCGCCGCACGGCTTGTCGCGCGGGAACCTGGCCTTGTCCACGAGCAACACGGCCGCGCCGGCGTCGGCGAGGCGGCACGCGATGGTCGACCCCGCGGGCCCTCCGCCGACTACGAGCACGTCGAAACGCGGCATGGCGGTGAGGCTACAATCGTCGGCCCCAGGGGGTGTGCCCGAGCGGCCAAAGGGAACGGGCTGTAAACCCGTCGGCTCAGCCTACGGAGGTTCGAATCCTCCCGCCCCCATCAAAGGCGAGGACGCCAACGTTCTCCCGCAAATTTGCGGACTATCAAGCTCGTCACGTTTGTCGGACATGGCAAGCACGCGCACGCGATGGGCAGAGAAGACGGCTTCTTGTAATCACGTCTGCCTCGGCGGATACTCGCCGTAACCGGCCCCGCGGCCGGCCGGGTAACCCCCGTTGGTCGGAGGAGGACCCCATGCTCGGTCGTTTGCTCTCGCACCTGTCGTATGCGAACGTCGTTTCGACGATCTGTCTGTTCGTGGTCCTCGGTGGAACGGCGTACGCCGCGACCTCATTGCCTGTCAACAGCGTCGGAGAGGCGCAACTCAAAGCGAACGCCGTCAGCTCAGTGAAAGTGCAGGATGGCTCGCTACTCCGCAAGGACTTCAGGGCAGGTCAGCTGCTCACAGGTCAGCGTGGTCCTGCCGGCCCTGTCGGCGCGACCGGTGCACCCGGCGCTCAGGGGCCTGCCGGCCCGGTCGGTCAGCAGGGTTCGGTTGGTCAGGCCGGTGCCGCCGGCCCGCCAGGGCTGCAGGGCCCGGTCGGTGCGACCGGTGCGCCCGGCGCTCAGGGGCCTGCAGGGCCGCAGGGGATCCAGGGCTTGACCGGAGCGAACGGCCCGCAAGGACCTGCCGGCGGCTTCGACGTGGGCAAGATCAGTTACGTGACCAGTCCCACCGGCACGGCGGTCTCGACGACCACCGGTTTGATGGCCTTCATAGACGCCGCCTGCCCGGCCGGCAGCAAAGTCCTCAGCGGCGGCTTCGAGATCCTCTCCGCCGCCGACGTGCATGTGGTGACGTCCAAGGCCGACAACGCCGGAACAGGGTGGGTCGTGTTCGTGACAAACAACTCCATGAGTCCGGTCGATTTTCGGGCGACAGCGGTCTGCGCCGCGCCATAAGACGAGCGCATTCGGAAGCAAACACGCGGGCCGGGCGGGACGTCCTGGGCTTCGTCTCTGTCAAAAGCGTCGGCGGAGCGCTCTCCGGCACAACATTGGCCGCCATCCCGCGCTGAGCCGTGAGTGTCAATCAGCGGAGGTTCGAATCCTCCCGCCCCCACTCCCGCAGCTCCGCGTCGGCACCCAGGTCGGGAACGACGCCTGCGCGCTGACCGGGCGGAAGCCGAGGTAGCCGTGGCTCGAGAAGGCGTAGCCGAACGAGCCGGTTACACACAGGTACACATGTGTCGGCGTCTGGGTACCTATGTGCATCCTGCGCCCCGCGATGCGCAGGGTCATGGCCTCCGGAGCCGTGATCGTGAAGGCGAGCGTGCCGGGGCGGAAGACCTGGATGCGGCCGGCCGGCGAGAGCCAGCCGTCGGCGAGACCGCCGACCCGAGCGCCCAGCTGCGCTGACTGCGCGGACAGGAACGGACCGTTGAAGCGGCCGGGCTCGGTCGGGACGAGTGCAGCCGCGCTCTCGTCGAGGACGACCTGGCCGTGCAGGCCGGACAGCGCGCCCGCTGCGGTGACCTGCGTGCGGCCCGCGGCGAACACGTCCGGAGCGGCGGCCCCCGGGAGCAGCGCAAGCCGGACTGCACCGTGGTTCCAGAAGAACTGCTCGAGCACGCTCGTCCGGCTTCCGGCCGAGACGATCGTCGCGTCTCCCTTGAACCAGTCCGCGCCCGCCGGCAGGAACGACGCCTTCACGTTGCGCGAGTTCTGGACGTCGAACGAGGTCGCGAAGACCGACGCCGCGACGCAGAACGCAGCTCCGAGGACCGCGACCGTAACCGTGGCGCGCCCCCAGGCGGCGACCATCGAGACCAGCGACAACAACGCCGCGACGGCGGCGACGAACAACGCTCCCTCGCCCGCGGAGCCGGCGAGCGACTCCACCTTCAGCACGCCGGTTAGGAACAGCGAGTGCGTGTTGCGCCCGGCCGCCGCCCAGCCGGAGAGCGGCACGAGCGAGGAGACGAGGAACAGCGCGGCGGCGAGCGACGCGTGCGCCCGCCCACGCGGCCAACCGCGGTCGGCATGGAGCGCGAAGCCGAGGAAGAGCAGCGGGAGCAGATAACAGCCGTACCGCTCGTAGGTGAGGTCGCTGAAGCCGTAGAACGCAGTCTCTACGAACACGCCGAGCCCGGCCGTGACCGCGAGGGCGCCGAACGCACGCTCGAGCTCCGAGCGCGGCCGCCGCAGGGCGGCGGCGAGCCCCAGCAGGCCGGCCGGGACGACGATCCAACCCGCGGCGTACGCGAGCACGAGGGCGTTGCGCCCAACCGCTGCGGGACTGACGAGATGGAAGGCCGCAGGCGCCTGCCGGTAGTAGCCGAGCCCGCCCGCCAGGGCGACGAGCACCGCGCCTGCGATGCCGCCGACCACGAGGCGCTGCGCCCGGACGCGGCGGAGAAGAATCGCCGCCGCGAGGTACGCGAGCAGCAGGACCGCGAGCTGGACGCGGGCGAAGCAGGCGAGGAGCGCGAACGCGAGGAACGTCGCCTGGGCACGTCGTGTCGGCTGCGCGAGCGCGACCGCACCCGCTCCGACGGCGGCGACGAAGAGCGGATAGGCGAACGACTCCGACAGCAACCAGCCGGAGTAGCCGACGTCCGGGACGGCGATCGTCAGCGCTGCTGCGGCGAACGCGGCGGTGCGACCGACTCCGAGCCTACGCGCCGCCCACCAGACGGCGAGCGCGGCGGTCGAGATCGCGACGGACTGGATCGCCTGCGTCACGCGGTAGCCGGTCTCGAGCGAGCCGAACCACCATGCGGGCGCGGTCACGATCGGCTGCAGCAGCGCGGGGAAGTGAGCGACGTGCCCGCGCACGGCGGGCAGGTGGCCGTGCGCGATCGAGCGCGAGAGGGCCGTATAGATGCTCTCGTCCGGGAAGTAGTTCGGGGTCGCCCGCAGCCATGCCGCCCACGTCCGGGCGACGACGCTGACGGCGACGAGCCCGCCGAGGGCGAGCTTCCAGGCCGCGTCCCGGTCGAGGACCGCGGCACGGCGCACCGGGACGGAGAGGCCGATCTCCACGCTGCTGGCATCGGCACGAACCCACGGCCGCTTGAGACAATCGGCGCCGTGGACGACCGGGCCCGGAGCGAGCTGCAGCACCTGTCGGCGCTCGACGCCGAGCTGTCCGAGCGCGCCGCCGGGCTCCGCGGCGTCGACGAAGAGGTGGCCGCGATCAGGACGCGCGGGGAGGTCCTCGACGCGTTCCTCGCCGCGTACCCGGACGAGCGTGCGCGCAGGGCCTCGGAGCTGCAGTCGGCCGACGAGGACCTGGCGGACCGCCGTCGTGAGCTGGACGAGGCCGAGCGCGCGGCTGCGCGTGCCGAGGACGACGAGGCGCGCGAGCACGCCGAGCGTGCCCGCACGCGCGCGGTCGATCACGTCGCCGTGGCGCAGGCGCGAGTCGACCGCGCTCGGGCCGCAGTCTCGGAGCTCGAGCGCGAGGCCGCCGCCGCACCCGCCGAGCTGACGGAGCTCTTCGAACGGGCGAGCCGCGTTGCCGGTGTTCCGCCGCCGCAGGACGCGCGGTCGATCGTCAGCTGGGCGTCACACGCGCACGCAGAGCTCTTCGTCGCGCTCGGC
>JABFWJ010000321.1 GCA_013362295.1 Thermoleophilia bacterium | reverse complement strand
CGGCCGGCAAGCGCCGCTCGATCATGCTCGTGCCGGACTTCGAAGGCGTCACGGGGCTCAAGGTGCGCCGCGGCAAGCCCGCCGCCGCCTACAGGCGGTTCAACTCCGGCAACGGCGACGTGCCGGGCCCGCTGCGCCAGGCCGTCGAGCGCGTCGTCGCCGCAGCGCGCCGGGCGCCCAGAAGTACGCGCGGCGCCTGACTAAACGGCGACGGGCAGCCGCACGGTGAACGTGGAGCCGCGGCTCGTCTCGGACTCGAGGTCGATCTCGCCGCCGTGCGACACGACGATCTCGCGTGCGACCGCGAGGCCGAGCCCGGTCCCGCCGACCGCGGACGCCGCGTCCGCGCCGCGGTAGAACTTCTCGAAGACGCGCACCTGGTCGGCGACCGGGATGCCCATGCCCCGGTCGACGACCGAGAGCCGTGCGCCGTCGCCTTCGTTCTGCAGCACGACCCGAACCTCGGCCCCGGGCGGCGAGTACTTGATCGCGTTCGAGAGGAGGTTGCCGATCACCTGGGCGATCCGGTCCCGATCGCCGTTCACGACGACGGGGAAGTCGGGGACCTCGAGCTCGAGCTCGTGGCTCGAATGCGAGAAGAAAAGATGCGCCTGCTCGCGCGTGAGCTCGACGAGGTCGAACGGCGCGCGGTCGAGCTTCAGCGCGCCGCCCTCGAGCAGCTGCACGTCGAGGAAGTCGCCCGCGATGCTGGCGAGACGGCGCGACTGCTGGTCGATGATCTCGAGGTAGCGGCGCTCCTCGTCCCGCGGAAATTCCCGCTCGAGCAGCAGCGACGTGAAGCCGCACACGGAGGCGAGCGGCGTTCGGATCTCGTGCGACACCATGCTGATCAGGTCGCGCTTGTGCTCCTCGCTCTCGCGTAGCAGCTCGTTCTGCTCGATCAGCTCCTGCCGGCTGTGCTCGAGCGCGCGCGTCATCGAGTTGAACGCGCCGACGAGGGCGCCCACCTCCCCCGCGCCGCGCTCCTCGACCCGCACCTCGAAGTGGCCGGCGGCGACCTGCGCCGCCGCCGCCGACGTGCGGCGCACCGGGGCCGCCACCGCCCGCGCGACCCAGGCCCCGAACAGCAGGACAAGTGCGGCGGAGAGAACGAGCGCGACGCTGCCGCCGATGATCGACGAGCGCGCGACCTCGCGTGCGTGCGCGGCGCGAGCCGCCGACCGCCTTCGCTCGACGGTCAGGATCTGCTTGAGCTCGCCGCGAACGAAGCTCATCCGCTTCCGATCCTCGTCGGTCGCAACCTGCTGGCGCGCCGACTTCCGATCGATCTTCGTGATCACGATCACCGGCTCGGCGAAGTCGATCACGTATCGGTTCAGCGAGCGTCGCGCCGCGCGGGCTTGTCTCAGCTGCTCCCGATCCTCCTGCAGCAATGTCTCCAGACGCCGGAACGACCCAGGCATGGCCTTCTTCGCTTGCTGGAACAACGTCAAGAAGTGCGCGTCCGCGGTGAGCGTGTAGCCGCGCAACGCCGCCTCGAGGTTGACGCCGACGTTCTCGACGCTCAGGGTCGCCGCCGTGATGTCCTTCGCCTTCGACTCACGCGACTCGGCCTGGCGCAGCGAGAAGATCGCGATCAGCGACGAGGCGACGATCACAGCGATCGCGATGGCGACCGTCGCCGCGAAGACGACGACGCGCCCGACGAGGGACAGCCTCCTCAACCGGACCGACCTACGAGCGCCCGCACCATGGAGCCGAGCTCGTCGATCCGGAACGGCTTGGCGAGGAAGCGGTCCGCGCCGGCCTCGAGCGCCGAGGCGACGTCCTGCGGCGACTGCCACGCCGACATGACGACGACCGGCACGTCCCGCAGCTCGTCGTCCTCCCGCATGTGACGGAGGACATCCGTGCCGCTCGTGCCCGGCATCATCACGTCGAGCATCACCAGGTCGTACCGTGACTCCTCGAGACGGGCGAGCGCGGTATCTCCGTCCCCTGCCTCGTCGCACACGAACGCATCTCCGAGCGTGACCATGACGAGCTCGCGCAGCGGAGGCTCGTCGTCGACGACAAGAATCCTCGGACGGTTCATCGTCATCCGGACAGACGGAAGAGCAGCACTTCGCGCCGCGTCGGGCGGAGGCCGGTCGACGTGACGGTCAGCGAGCCGCGGGCGTTGTCGAACAGCCCCGTCCCGCCGACGACTGCGATCTCGTAGAGCAGCCGCGATTGGATGGTTCCGGAGACGACGAGCGAGCCCTTGGGCAGGAAGTACGTGCCGCTGCAGGTCCGCTCGCGCGGATCGAAGAACGTACACATCATGGTCGAGCGTCCGATCGGCCTCGACGAGACGCTCGGGTTGTAGAGGCGCTGCTTGACGAGCTCGATCGCGCCTGTCCGGCGTCGCAGCGCCGGGACGTAGACATAGGACGTCTGGACGTCCGTGATCCGGATCTGCGCCGGACCGGTCGCCGCGTGCCCCGTCGTCACGGCGAGCGCCGCGACAGCCCCGATCGCCGGGATCGCTCTCAGTGCCTGCACGGACACCCCCTTCTCGTCGCTTCTTTTCGCTTGCTGCGCAGCAACCGGACCAGGCCGCCGCACGGCGCGTTCGCGCTGCGCGAACGGCCTCCTGCAACGCCGCCGATGCTGCTCCGGCTCGTCGACGGGGTCGGTCAGCCAGACGGGGCCGCCGCGACGCCGCGCGGCTCCATGACCGCATCGATCAAGCCGTACTCGACCGCCTCCTCCGGCGACATGAAACGGTCACGATCGATGTCGCGCAGCACCTGGTCGACGTCCTGGCCGGAATGCCGCGAGATGATCTCGGCCATCCGCTTCGTCATGTCGAGGATCTCGCGGGCCGCGATCTGGATGTCGGCCGGTGTGCCGCGGAAGCCACCCGAGCCCTGATGGATCATGATCTTCGCGTTCGGCAGCGCGAAGCGCTTGCCGGGCGCGCCGCCGCAGAGCACCATCGCGCCCGCGCTCATGCCCATGCCGAGGCAGACGGTGGAGACGTCCGACTTCACGTACTGCATCGCGTCGTAGATCGCCATGCCCGCGTAGGCGGAGCCGCCGGGCGAGTTGACGTACAGGAAGATGTCGCGGCCCGGATCCTGAGCATCCAGATGGAGGAGCTGCGCGGCGATCAGGTTCGCGATCTGGTCGTCCACCTCCTGGCCCAGAAAGACGATGCGCTCGCGCAACAGGCGCGAGTAGATGTCGAACGAGCGCTCCCAGCGCCCGTCCTGCTCGACGACCATCGGAACGACGGAACCCACGATCACGACCACCTCCTGTAACATGCAACCTGTCGGTTGCATACAATAGCGCAACCAGGAGGTTGCACATGATCAGGAAGGAAATCGTCCTGCCCGCCACCCGCGAGGACGTCTGGGAGGCGCTGACCGAGCCGGAGCGGCTCGAGGACTGGTTCGCGAACGACGTCGACCTCGACCTGCGGCCGGGCGGCGGGGCGAGCTTTCGCTGGTCGAACGGCGAAGAGCGCCACGCGACGGTCACGGAGATCGACCCCGAGCGCCGCCTCGCGTTCGAGTGGGACGACGAAGGAGCGGTCGAGTTCACCCTGGACGACGACGTGGACGGAACGCGCCTCGTCGTGATCGAGTCGTCGCCGCAATGGAGCACCGCGCTCGATCTGCAGGCCTCCGCGCTCTCGTGTGTCTGACCCGCTGAACCTGGTCTTCGGAGCGCTCGCCGACCCGAACCGCCGGCAGGTGATCGGCTACCTCTCCGAGCGCGGCACCGCGACCGCCACCGAGCTGACGGGTGAACTGCCGATGACGCGGCAGGCCGTCGCGAAGCATCTGGCGACCCTCGCCGGCGCGGGCCTCGTCGAGTCGGAGCGTCGCGGCCGCGAGACCCGCTACCGGCTCACGGAGACCGGCGCCGAGTGGGACGACCGGCTGGACGCGCTCGTGCGGCACCTGCGACGCCGGAGGGTCTAAGGCTCAAAGCTGGTTCGGGTGCGCCGAATCAGGTTCGGCGTGCTCTCGTAATCTGGAGCACTTCGAACATCTAGGCTCGCACGGTGTCCACCTACGACGCCGTCAAGGATCTGCTGCTCTCGATCGAGTCGTACGACCTCGAGCCGCTCGAGCGTGAGGTGGCGCGCGGGTTCACGCTGCGGCGCACCGTGGTGGTGCTCCGCGGCGGCGGAGAGGAAGGACGCGGCGAGGAGGTCGACTACGACCCGTCCGTGCACGAGCGGTTCCAGAAGCGCAGCGCGGAGCTGCCGCTCGCCGGCGAGCACACCCTCGACTCCTTCTCGCTCCTCCAGTCGGGCCAGACCGACTACCGCCGGTGGGCGCTCGAGTCGGCGGCGCTCGATCTCGCACTGCGCCAGGCGGGCCTGAGCCTCGGCGAGGCCGTCGGCCGGGAGCCGAAGCCCGTGCGCTTCGTCGTCTCGACGCGCCTGGCCAACGTCGCCGGCTGGCGCGGGCTCTATCCGGAGCTCCGGTTCAAGCTCGACCCGGACCGCGACTGGACCGACGAGATCGTGGCGACGATCGCAGACGCCGTCGACACCGCCGACTTCAAAGGGATCTATCGAGGCGAGTTCGGCGCTCCGCCGAACCCCGAGCTCTACGAACGGATCGCCGCGGCGTTTCCCGACGCGTGGCTCGAGGACCCCGCTCTCACGCCGGAGACGACTCGCGTGCTCGACCCGCACCAGCACCGCCTCACCTGGGATGCCGCGATCCACGAGTGGAGCGACGTCGAGGCCCTGCCCTTCCGGCCGAGGTGCCTGAACTCGAAGCCGTCCCGCTTCGGCTCGGTGCGCCGTCTGTTCGAGTTCTACGACTCCTGCGAGCGCGAGGGGATCGCGCTCTACGGCGGCGGCCAGTTCGAGCTCGGCCCCGGGCGCGCGCAGATCCAGCTGCTCGCCTCGCTCTTCCATCCGGACGCGCCGAACGACGTCGCGCCCGCGGGCTACAACGCGACCGAGCCGGTCGAGGGCCTGCAGGAAAGCCCGCTCGAGCTCACTCCGGAGGCCGGCTTCCGAGGCTGAGCGCCTTCGCGGCCAGCCGGCCGACCGAGCGGTCGTCCACGCCGCCGATCTCGTACCAGGCCGCCCCGTCGCACGGGTCGCCGCGGCCGACGACGAGGTACCGAACGTCGAGGTGGAAGTGCGCCGGCTCTCCGCGCCGGTCTGGGATCTCGTGGATGTCGAGGTCGAACGGCCTCGGCGCCGTCGGATGAAGCTCGACCTCGAGCGTCGTCTCCTCGTGAGCCTCGCGTAACGCCGCCGCCTCGAGCGAGATGTCGCTCGGCTCGACGTGGCCGCCCGGTTGCAGCAGACGGCCGAGCTTCACGTGGCGGACGAGGCAGGTCAGCCTGCAGGCCTCGTCGATCACGAACGCCGACGCGGTGAAGTGCGCACTCGGCTCGTCGCGCGAGAGCGGCTCGGCGAGCTCCTGCGCGAGGCGCAGCATCGCGCAGCGGTCGGCTTCTTCGCGATCGTCCGCCGTCACGTGTTGCTGCAGCAGGCGGACGAGCACCGACCGGCGGGTCATTCGTACTGCAGCGCCTCGAGGACGTTCAACCGCGCCGCACGCCGGGCGGGGAAGATCGCCGCGAGGATCCCGACGACGATCGTCATCACCCCGAACACGACCAGCGACGCCACCGGCAGCGAGAACTCGATGAAGCTGACGCGCGAGACGAGGAGTCCTCCGAGCACGATCCCCAGCGCGATTCCGAGCACGCCGCCGATCAGCGCCGTGATCACGCTCTCGTGCCTGATCATGCGCCGCACCTGGCGCCGCGTCATCCCGATCGCACGCAGCATGCCGATCTCACGCGTCCGCTCGAACACGGTCAGCACGAGGGTATTCACGATCCCGAAGAGCGAGACGATCACCGACAGCGCGAGCAGCACGTAGAGGATGTTGAGCGTCGACTGCAGGCCGCTGATCTGGTTGTTCACGAACTGCTCCTTGGTCTGCACCTTCGCGATCGGGTAGACGCGGAGCAGCCGCTTCAGGCTGCGCAGATTCTCCGCCGACTCGCCGCCGCGCACGCGCATGAACGAGTAGAGGTTGCGCGGGCTCTCGTTGAAGCGGTCCCACGCCGCCTGAGAGATCGTGACCTTTCCGAAGGGGCTTCCGCCCGCAGGTGGATCGAAGATGCCGCGGATCCTGAACGTCTTTCGCTGCCCGTTCGTGAACGTCAGCGTCACGGGCGAGCCGAGCGTGAGCCTGTGCTTCTTCGCGTAGCCCTTGTCGGTGAACGCGCCGTCGTCGCCGAGCGCGGCCATCGTCTGCTGCGACCCCTGCTTCCAGTCGAGCTTGAAGATGGACGCGGCCGGCGGATTGACGCCGGTGGCGAAGAACGCCTTGCCGAATGCCTTCGCGTCCCCGACACGCACGTTCGCGATTCCCTCGACGCTCGGGTCTTTCGCGACGGCATTCGCAGCCGCGGGCGGGATCGGCGTGAAGTTGTTCTGCGCCGTGATCGCGTAGTCGGCGTCCCAGATCTTGTCGACGGCCGAGCGGAAGCTCGTCGTGATCCCCGCCGCCAGCACGGCGACGAGCGTCACGAGCGCGAGCCCGATCATCAGCGCGGCTGCCGTCGAAGCAGTGCGCTGCGGGTTGCGGCGCGCGTTGTCGCGGGCGAGCGTACCGGCGACGCCGCCGACCCGCGTCGCCGGCCAGCCGAGGCCCGCCGCGAGCGGCCGGATGAGGCGGACGGAGAGCATCGCCACGCCGACGAAGATCAGCAGCGCCCCGAGCCCCATGTAGGAGAGCACGGCGACGGTGCCGAGGTGTGGGCCGAAGAGCCCCCAGAGCAGCGCGAGGAAGCCGAGGCCCGTGAGGAGGACTGAGCCCAGCGTACGGAAGCGGGCGAAGCGCGACTCGGGGAGCGTCGCGCCCTCGCGCACCGCCGCGATCGGCGGCACGCGGGTCGCGCGCAGCGCCGGCCGGACGCTCGCGACGAGAGTCACGCCGATGCCCGCGACGAGCGCGATCACGATCGTCGACGTGCCGAACACGATGCCGCTGTTCGGCAGCGTGAACCCGACGGCGTCGAACAACTTGAAGAGTCCCTTGGCGAGGCCCAGGCCGCCGAAGAGGCCGGTGACCGACGCCAGTACGCCCATTACGAGGCCTTCGAGCACGATCGACGTCAGGACCTGGCGACGGCTTGCGCCGAGCGTGCGCATCGTGGCGAGCTCGCGCGTGCGTTGCGCGATCGTGATCGACAACGAGTTCGCGATCACGAAGCTGCCGACGAAGAGCGCGATCCCCCCGAAGGCCAGCAGGAAGCTGCGCAGAAAAGTGATGAACGAATTCGTCTGCTTCGCGTCTTCACGTGCCTGCTGGGTGCCGGAGCGGGCCTGCGCGGTCGACGGCAGCACGGCCCGAACCTCCTTCAGCACCGCCGCCTCCGAGACGTTCGGCTTCGCCGCTACGGCGATCTCGTCGAGCCGGTGTGGCTTCGCGAACATGCGCTGCGCTGTCGGCAGGTCGAAGCCCGTCAGCGTCGCTCCGCCGAGCGCGGAAGCCGAGCCGAACCTGACGATTCCCGAGACGCGGAACGTTCGCACGGGGCCCTCGGCCTGCACACCGATCCGGTCGCCCACCGCGAAGTGCTTGCGCCTCGCGACGTTCGCGTCGATCACGACCTCGTCGCCGTGCGGCCAGTCTCCCCGGACCAGCTCGAGCGGATTGAACGGCGAATCGCCGACAGCGATGCTGAAGCCGAGGTTCGGCGAGCCGCCGAAGGTGATCGCCTTGCCCTTCGCGTCGACGAGCTGGGCGGTCCCGTTGACGCCGCCCTCGGCGCGGGCGACGTCGGGCAGCGCGCGGATCCTGCCGGCCAGCTGGTCGGAGATCGTCGGCGCGAACGATCCCTGGCCCTGCGTGACCGAGACCGCGGACTTCCCCGAGACCACGACGTCCGAACCCTTGCGCACGTCGGTGTAGATGAAGTTGAAGGCCTTGTCGATCGAGTCGGTCAGTACGAGCGTGCCGCTCACCATCGCGACGCCGAGGACGATCGCGAAAGCCGTCAAAGCCGTGCGCAGCTTGCGGCCGAACAGGCCGGCGAGCGCGACCTTGGTCATGTGCTGACGCGGGTCATCGCAGCGAGGATCTCGGGCGCCGGGCTGCGCGGGAGCTCCTCGACGATGCGGCCGTCGGCGAGGAACAGCACGCGGTCGGCGATCGTGGCCGCCTGGGCGTCGTGCGTGACCATCACCATCGTCTGGCCCAGCTCTTCGGCCGAGCTGCGCAGGAGCTCGAGGATCTCGCCGCCGGTCTTCGAGTCGAGGTTGCCCGTCGGCTCGTCCGCGAACACCACGGTGGGCCTCGACACGAGCGCCCGCGCGATCGCGACGCGCTGCTGCTGCCCGCCGGAGAGCTCCGACGGCCGGTGCGTGCGGCGATCCGTCAACCCCACGCGCTCGAGCAGGTTCGCGAAGAACCCCGGCTCGGGCTTCTCGCCGGCGATCGAGAGCGGCAGGCGAATGTTCTCCTCCGCGGTCAGCATCGGCAGCAGGTTGAAGAACTGGAAGACGAACCCGATGTTGCGCCGTCGCAGCTTCGTCACGTCGCCGTCGGACAGCGAGCCGACGTCCTGGCCCGCGATCGTCACGGTGCCGCTCGTCGGCTTGTCGAGTGCGGCGAGCAGGTGCATAAGCGTCGATTTCCCGGAGCCCGACGGCCCCATGACGGCGACGAGCTCGCCCGGCTGAACCTCGAGGGAGACGCCGCGGAGCGCGTCGACGGCCGCCTCGCCCTCGCCGTAGCGGCGGGTGAGGTCGTGGGCGGAGACAACTGCGCCGTTGGAGCTCATGCCGACGAGCGTACCGACGGCCTGCGGCGCCCCGCCATTGGTGAAGACCCTGAAACGACCCTGGACCTAGGCCGCGACGCCGGCGAGCTCCGGAATGATGTCGTCGCCGTACGCCTGCAGCGTCTCTTCCTGGCCGTGCGTCATCAGGTAGATGTTGAACTGGTCGACGCCGACGCTCTCGAGCTCGCGGAGCTTCGTCTTGATCTGGTCGTTGCTGCCGATCACGCAGAAGCGGTCGCAGATCTCATCTGTCACGAACTCGCCGTGCTTCGCGCCGACGCGCGAGTGCTCGTCGTAGTCGTAGAACTTCCGAGCCTGGACGTAGTCGGTGAGCGCCTGCGGGACGGCGCTCCCGTCCGTCCCGTAGCGGTCGATCAGGTCCTGCACGTGGTTCGACACCATCGCGGGGAACCACCGCACCTGTTCGCGTGCGTCCTGCAGGTCGTCGGTGACGTGACTCGGCGCGCTGACGATGCAGCTCAGCGCGGCCGGATCGCGGCCCGCTTCCTCCGCAGCTTTGCGCGCGGTGCTCATGATCCACTGGATGATGTCCGGGTCGGCGAGCTGGATGATGATCCCGTCGCCCTGCCTGCCGCCGACCGCGAGCGCCTTCGGCCCGTAGCCCGCGACGTGCATCTCGATCTCGGGCAGCTCGGGCCGCACCCACTTGAGTTGAAGGTCCTTGCCGTTCCAGCTGACCTCCTTGCCGTTCATGAACGGCTTGATCATCTTCAGCGCCTCTTCGAACTCCGCGACCTTGACCGGCTGCTGCCCGATGTAGCGGCGCGCCGAGTCCCCGCGTCCGATCCCCATGATCATGCGCCCGTCCGAGATGTCGTGGAGCGTCGCGTACGCGCTCGCGAGCACCGTCGGCTCGCGCGTGCCGGGGTTCGTGACCATGTGGCCGAGCTTGATCGCCGACGTCCGGTCGGCGACGAGCGCCATCACGGGGAACGACTCCTGCCAGAGGACGTGCGAGTCGTAGGTCCACGCGTACTCGAACCCGCGCCGCTCTGCGACCTGGATCAGCTCGATCATGCGGGCGTACGGCGGGTCGGGAAGGACGGTGACGCCGAAGCTCAGTGGCATGTGACCTCCTCTTGACGGGGCGTGATCAAGCCTAGTCCGTCAAGATCGAGAGGTGAAGATCATCTGCATCGGGCGGAACTACGCGGAACATGCGGCGGAGCTCGGCGACGATCCGCCGACCGAGCCCCTCATCTTCGGCAAGTTCGAGAACGCCCTGATCAGGCCCGGCGAGCCGATCGTGATCCCGCCTGAGGCGACGCACGTCGACTCCGAGGCGGAGCTCGCGGTCGAGATCGGCCGCGGCGGTCACCGGATCGGCGCCGGGGACGCGCTCGAGCACGTCCGCGGCTACCGGGTGGCCAACGACGTGTCGGCGCGCAACATCCAGTACTCGGAGAGCCAGTGGACGCGCGCGAAGGGCTTCGACACGTTCTGCCCCGTCTCGACCGAGCTTGTGCCGGTGTCCGAGCTCGGCGACGGGAGCGGCCTGCGCGTGACGCAGCGGCTGAACGGCGAGACGCTGCAGGACGGGAACACGCGTGACCTGATCTTCGACGTGCCGTTCCTCGTCGCCTACGTCTCCGGCGTGTTCACCCTCGAGCCCGGCGATCTGATCCTCACGGGGACGCCGCCCGGCGTCGGCTGGGCGCGCGAGCCCAAGGTGTCGATGAAGGCCGGCGACGTCGTCGAGGTCGAGGTCGAGGGGATCGGCGTCCTGTCGAACCCCGTCACGGCCGAGTGACCGCCCTGCACGAGCCGCCCGGCTACGACTGCCCGTTCTGCCGCCTCCTGCACGGCGTCGAGACGGAGCGGAACACGCTGGCGGACGTCGTCTGGCGCGACGAGCGCACGGCGGCGTTCATCTCGCCGAAGTGGTGGGACGGCAACGAGGGGCACGCGATCGTCGTCCCGGTCGAGCACGTCGAGAACCTCTACTCGATCGGTCCCGGGCTCCTCGGCGCCGTGTACGCGACGGCGCAGCGCGTCGCGAGCGCCATGCGCGAGGCCTACGGCTGCCCCGGCACCTCGACACGCCAGCACAACGAGCCCGCGGGCGGCCAGGACGTGTGGCACTTCCACGTCCACGTCTTCCCGCGCTGGGCGGGCGACCGCCTCTACGCGCGCGACGACGACATCGGCTGGACGACGCCCGACCAGCGCGCGCCG
>JABFWJ010000229.1 GCA_013362295.1 Thermoleophilia bacterium | reverse complement strand
GCCCGCTCCGGCGGCTCCGATCTCCGCCGGACGCTGCGCCGTGCGCTCCGCACCGGCGGTGAGCCGATCGAGCTCGCCTGGCGCGACCGCAGGCGGAGGCGCCGCCGGCTCGTCCTCCTGCTCGACGTCTCGGGCTCCATGGCTGCGTACTCGCGGGCGCTCGTCGTCTTCGCGCACGCGGCGTTGCGCGCAGATCGGCGCTTCGAGGCGTTCTCGTTTGGGACGCGGCTCACGCGACTGACGCGCGCGCTCGCGACGACGAGCGCCGACGAGGCGCTTCGGCGCGCGGCAAGGGAGACCGAGGATTGGGACGGCGGCACGCGGATCGGCGCGTCGCTGAAAGAGTTCCTCGACCACTACGGCCACCCGGGCATGGCGCGCGGCTCCGTGGTCGTCATCTGCTCCGACGGCCTGGAGGTGGGAGACCCCGAGCTGCTCGCCGCTCAGATGGAACGCCTGCACCGGCTGGCGCACCGCGTGATCTGGCTGAACCCGCTCAAGGAGAACCCCGACTATGCCCCGCTCGCCCGCGGGATGAAGGCCGCGCTGCCGCGGGTCGACGTGTTCGCGAGCGGCCACAGCCTCGCCAGCCTGGAGGAGATCGCGGCGACGCTCGAGCAGTGGGACTGAACGAACTGCGAGGGATGCAGGAGCTCGCCCAGGCGATCTGGCGCGTCGCGCCGCAGCTCGTGGACGTGACGTTCGCGGAACTCGCCTACCAGGGCGGGCTCGCCGCGTCGAACGAATCCGACGGCTCACGCCGCCGCGTCTGGACGGACGGCGGGAGCTGCCGTGCCTGGGGCTGGTACTTCCCTCCCTCGACGCTCGAATGGGCGGTGCGTCCCGACGAGCCCGGGCTGCTCGACGAGGTGCTCGACTGGTTCGAGCACGAAGCGGGTGCCGGCGTCGACCTGCACGCGGCCGCACGCGGCGAGGACGAGCAGGCCCGGGCGAGGCTCCGCGCCCGCGGGTTCGTCGATGACCCGGCGCACGTGTGGATGCGGCTCAACTACCGCACACTCGAGGAGATCGAGACCCCGCAGCTGCCGCCGGGCTATGCGCTGAAGACGGTGGCGGACTACGGCGGCAAGATCGCGAAGCGCGTCCAGGTGCACCAGCGGTCCTGGGCTGAGCTCGGGACGCGCGTCTCCCTCGACACCTATCCCGAGGTGATGGCGACGTGGCCGTACCGCAGCGACCTCGACTTCGTGCTCGAGGCCGACGACGGGACGCCGGTGGCGTTCGCGCTCGGGTGGTACGACGAGGCCAACCGCGTCGCGGAGTTCGAGCCGCTCGGAACCGATCCGCGCTACCGCCGCCGCGGGCTCGGCCGCGCGCTGCTGCTGCTCGGGCTCCAGCGCTTTCGCGAGGCCGGCGCGACCGGCGCGCTCGTCGGCTCGCGCGGCGACGAGGGTCATCCCGCCCCGAGCCGCCTCTACGAATCGGCTGGCTTCAGCCAGCTCTCCCGGCAGCGCTGGTTCGTGCGCCCGGCCTGAGCGCGACTCGAATGGGGGGTTTCTGGGAGAATTTACAACCTTTCGCGGAAGGTTAGCTAAGAGTGAGAGCGGACTTTTTCGCGAGGGCACGGCATCAACACACTGCGGCTCACCTCCCTGCTGGCGGTCGTCTGCGCGACCGCCGGGCTCGCCTCCGCGACCGCGGCGGCTGCGCCGCGCATGTACGTCGGCGTCCTCGACGACCAGGCGCTCCGCTGGGGGCCGGGACGGCACGCCGCCTGGCGGCAGCTCACCTCGTCGCACGCGTCGGTCGTGCGGACGATCGTCGACTGGTCGCACGTCGCGCCGACGCGCCCGCGCAACGCACGCAATCCCTTCGACCGCGCGTACCGGTTCGGCGACGTCGACCAGCTCGTCGCAACGGCCGAGCGGCACGGCGTCCAGGTGCTCGTCACCATCTGGGGAACGCCGCGCTGGGCGAACGGTCACCGCAGGCCGAATGTGCCACCGCTTCGCGCGACCGACTTTCAGGCATTCGCGCAAGCGGTGGCCACCCGCTACTCGGGGGCCTACCCGACGCTGGGCGTCGTCAAGTTCATCTCGATCTGGAACGAGCCGAACACGCGCCGGTTCCTGAACGCCCGGAACCGTCCGGCGGCCTACGCGGCGCTCGTCCGAGCGGGATACCGCGGCGTGAAGGCGGGCAGCCCGCACACCCTGGTCGCCGCGGGCGAGACCGCCGCCAGCCACTGTCCGGCGCGGTTCGTCGCCGCGCTGGCGCGGATCGACCGCAACCTGCCGTTCGACGCATGGGCGCACCATCCGTACCCGGCGGCCGTCGGCGGCCGGCCGGACGACCACGAGTCCTGGCCGGACGTGGGCCTCACCGGGCTGGGGCGATTCGAAGTGCACATCTCGCGGTCGTTCAGGCGCGCCCGCACGCCGCTCTGGGTCACCGAGTACGCGGAGTCGCGACCCGCGCTCTCGAGTGCGCAGATCTCCGCCGATCTGCGCCGCGCCGTCGCGCTCGCGCATCGCGTCCCGGCGGTCACGATGTTCATCTGGTTCATGCTCCAGAACCACCACGGCGAGCCGTGGCAGAGTGGGCTCGTCGGCAGCGCGGCCTTCGACTCGTTCCGCTCCTCGGCCGCCGCCCTCGATCCGCGCAACGGCGTCGTGCGCTGGCAGCAACCGAGGCGGCCGCTCGTCGTGCGGGTCTCGGCCAGCGAGCTGCGGATCCACGGCGCGGCGACGCAGAACCTCGCCGTCACCTACACGCTCACCGGGTGCGACAGCGAGCTCCTGCACACGGGCGACACGGCGCGCATGCAACGCGACGGCTCAGTTCCCGTCACCGTGCTCCCCGGCGATCTCGATCCACAGAGGCTCGTGATCACGCTCCGCAACGTGGCGGGCCGCATGGTCGCGCGCCACTACGACGTCGTGCCGCCTACGGCGTCGTCGGAATGTTCCTGATCTAACCTCTCAGACGTGGCAGTCGCCGACGCCGCCGCCCGGTCGCGCATCGCGAACATCGAGCTCGCCGCCGAGGGCGAGCGCCGGATCGCCTGGGTCGCCCGGCACTCCCCCGTCCTGAACAGGCTGGCGCGCGAGCGCCTCGGCGACGGCGCGCTGCGCGGGAAACGCGTCGCGGTCGTCGTCCATCTCGAGGCGAAGACGGCGTACCTGACAACGCTGCTCGCCGACGCAGGCGCCGAGGTCGTCGCGGCGGGCAGCAACCCCCTCTCGACGCAGGACTCGGTGTGCGCGGCGCTCGTCCGCCGGGGAATCGAGGTGCACGCGCGGCACGGTGCGAGCCCTGACGAGTTCACCACCGACCTGCTCGACGTCGCAGAGAAGGCGCCGCAGATCGTGATCGACGACGGAGCCGAGCTGACGAGGCGCATCGTCGAGCACCGGCCGGAGCTCGCCGTCCGGCTCGAGGGCGTCACCGAGGAGACCACGACGGGCGTCGCGCGGCTGCGCGCGCTGCAGGACGCGGGGCTGTTGACATTTCCGGCGATCGCTGCGAACAACGCCCGCTGCAAGCACATGTTCGACAACCCGCACGGCACGGGCCAGACGGCGCTGACCGCGATCCTCCGGCTGACGAACCTCAGCGCGGCCGGCAAGCGCTTCTGCGTCGTCGGCTACGGCTGGGTCGGCCGGGGCCTCGCGCGCCGCGCCGAGGGATACGGCGGCCGGGTGACGGTCGTCGAGCTCGATCCGGTGCAGGCGCTGCGCGCACACATGGACGGCTATCGCGTCGCACCGCTGGCGCAGGCGGTCGAGGACGCCGACTTCGTCGTCACCGCCACGGGGACGACCGCCGCGGTCACGGCGGACGTCTTCCCCCACCTCAAGGACCGCGTGATCCTCGCGAACGCGGGCCACCACGACCGCGAGATCGACGTCGGCGCGCTCGGCGACGGCGTCGAGGTGCGAGCGGGCGTCGTGCGCCACGGCGTCGACGGCAAGCGCGTGTATGTGCTCGTCGACGGCGCGCTCGTGAACATCGCGGGCGGCGACGGCAACCCGATCGAGATCATGGACCTCTCGTTCTCCGTGCAGGCATTGTCCGCGCACCACCTGGCATCCGGAGGCGTTCCGCCGGGACTGAACGCGTTCCCCGAGCAGCTCGACCGCGAGATCGCGCACACGAAGCTGGCGACGCTCGGCATCGAGCTCGACGAGCCGTCGGCGGCGCAGCGGCAGTTCGCGGCCGGGTGGAGCACATGAGCGCGGAGGGCGAGCGCAAGATCGCCTGGGTCTCCGAGTGGATGCCCGTACTGAACGGCGTGCGCGAGCGGCTGCGCCAGGAGGGCACCGTCGACGGCCGCCGGATCGCGGTGATTCTGCCGATCGAGCCGAAGACGGCGTACCTCGCGTCGTGTCTCGCCGATGCCGGTGCCGAGGTGAGCGTCGCGTTCCAAGGCGCGATGGTCCACGACGACGTCGCGGCCGGACTGGCCGCGCGGGGGGTCGAGGTGTTCGCGCGGCAGGGCTCGTCACACGAGGAGGAGATCGACTACTTCCGCGAGGTGCTCGCGCGCCGGCCCGAGGTCGTAATCGACGACCGCGCCGACGTGATCCGCCTCGCGCACACGACGCATCCCGAGGTCCTCGACACGCTGCTCGGCGCGTCCGAGGAGACGACGTCGGGCGTGACCGCATTGCGCGCGATGGAGGCCGACGGCACGTTGAAGGTGCCGTGCATCGCGGCGAACGACGCACGCTGCAAGTACCTGTTCGACAATCGCTACGGCTCCGGGCAGAGCGTGGTCAACGCGCTGCTGGACGCGACGAACCTGCTGCTCGCCGGCAAGCGCATGGTGATCGTGGGCTACGGCTGGGTCGGGAAGGGCATCGCGCGGCGGGCGCGCGGGTTGGGCGCCGAGGTGACCGTTTGCGAGGTCGAGCCGTTCGCCGCGCTCGAGGCGCACCACGACGGCTTCGAGGTCGCACCGCTCGTCGATGCGTGCGCGACGGCCGAGGTCGTGCTGACGGCAACCGGTGTCCGCCACGCCCTTGGGCCGGAGGCGATCGACGCGCTCCCGGACGGCGCGCTGCTCGCAAACGCAGGCGGCATCGACGACGAGTTCGACGTCACCGCCCTGCGTTCGGCCGCGACGGCGACGTCGAGGGTGCGCGAACACGTCGAGGAGTTCCGCCTCGGCGACGACCGCTCGCTCTTCGTGGTCGGCCAAGGCGTATGTGTGAACCTCTCGGCCGGCGAGGGCCACCCGGCGGAGATCATGGACCTGACGTTCTCGGTGCAGGCGCTCTCCGCCGGCTACCTACTCCAGCACGCGCGCGACCTGCAGCCCGGCGTGCACCCGCTCCCCGCCGAGATCGACGAGGCGATCGCGCGCGCGAAGCTGCAGGCGCTCGGCCTGCGCATCGACACGCTCACCCCCGAGCAGGAGGCGTTCCTCCGCGGCTGGGAGGCGTTCGCGTAGCGCCCGCGCGAACCCGACGAACACACAGAGGCTCGAAGCTGGTTCGCAAACCCCGCGAATCAGATTCGCCGGCCACCTCGAATCAGATTCGCCGGCTACCCAATCTGATTCGCGCAGCGAACCAGATTGGAGCTCTTCGGTTTTCACGCCGCCGTGATCGACCCGAGCAGCCCGTGCACGCCGAGCTCCGTCTCGCCGCGCCAGTCGTGCGGGCCCGACGTGAAGAAGAGCGTGTCCGCGGCGCCGGCCGTCCCGTTGTTGCCGAACGACAGGGCCCAGAGGCCGTTCACGACGAGCGGCTTGCCGTCGCGACCCTGCAACGCGCCATGGTGGGCCCAGCCCTTGCCGGTGCGGCGGTACGCATTGATGTGCCCGTCGCCGAAGTTGCCGATCAGGAGATCGCCGCCGAAGCGGCCGAAAGAGCGCGGCGCGAGCGCAAGCCCCCACGGCGCGTTCATCGGGCCCTTCCGCGCAACGTGCGCCAGCAGCGTCCCGTCACGGTCGAACTCGTCGACGTAGCCGCCACTCGGCGCGTCGTTGCCGTTCACCGGTGCACGAAAGACGTACGTCACGAACACGTGGCCGCCGAGCGCGCGGATGCCGAACGGCGCGTACCAGTCGGGGATCGCCGTGTCGACGAACGCTCCGCGCAGCCGCAGCCGCCGCCAGCGCTCGTCGTACACGTCGACGCGCGCGTTGTGGAAGTCGGTGGCGTACACCCGGTCGCCCTCGATCGCCACGCCGCGGAAGACCGCCGCCTCGGCGGCCTCGTCGACCGCCACGACCGCCTCCTCCGACCAGCTCCGCGGCACCGTCGGCGTCCACGCGCGCAGCATTCCGTCCTCGCACGCGTAGACGAACCGAGCCGGATCGGACCTGCGCCCAGCGGAGATGCGCAGGCCCTTGCCGCCGTAGTAGGCGACGCCGGTCGGGCCGCCGGCGACCGACACCGTCAGCAGCTGCTTCCAACCCTCGCCGGAGTAGAGCGTGCTCGTCGAGCTCGCTTCGTTGCCGGTCCACCAGGGGCCTGTCGCGCTCGCCGCGAGACCCCAGGCGTTGACGAGGCGACGATCGACTCGCGCCGCACGCCCGCGCTCGTCCGAGACGAGGCGCCGGACGGCGTACGCGTTGCGCGGCTCGCCGCCGCGCGCGAGCGCGGCCGCGCCGCCGATGACGGCGAGGGCGAGGGCCGCGAGCAAGGCGACCCGCACCGCGCTACCTCGGAGGCGGAGCCGTCGACTCGCGGACGACGAGCTTCGTCGAGAGCTCGACCCGCATCGCGTCGACGCGCCGGCCCTCGATCAGGCGCATGAGGAGGCTCACGCCCATCCGCCCCATCTCGGCGAGCGGCTGCCGCACCGAGGTCAGCTGCGGGATCACGATCGCGGCGTGTGCCGTGTCGTCGAACCCGACGACGGACAGGTCGTCCGGCACCGAGAGGCCGAGCTTGTGGGCCGCGTGCAGCGCGCCGATCGCGACGTTGTCGTTGAAACCGAAGATCGCCGTCGGCGGGTCGGGCAACGACAGCAGCTGGTCGGCCGCGCGGATCCCCCACGGCGTGCGCCAGTCGGAGTAAACGATGAGGTCCGGATCGACGAGGATCCCCGCCGCGGCGAGCGCGGCCCGGAAGCCGAGCAGGCGCTCCTCGGTCGCGTACCAGCCGGGCTGGCCCGCGATCGCACCGATCCTGCGGTGGCCGAGCTCGAGTAGGTGCTCCGTCGCGAGCTTCGCGCCTGCCGCGTGCATTGCCGCAACGCATGCCAGGCCATCGGGCGGCGGCTCGCGCGGGTCGACGACGACGAACGGGAAGCCCTGGCTCTGGAGTGTCCGCAACTCGGCTTCCGACTCCTCCGGGAGCATGAGGATCGCGCCGTCGGTCGTGCCGCGCATGAGCCGCTCGACAAGCGAGACCTCTCGATCGTGTTCGTGGAACGTGGGGGCCAGCACGATCCGCATGTCCCGCTCGTAGAGCGCCTCCGACGCGCCGCTCAGCATCGGCCCGAAGTACGCGTCGGCGACGAGCGGGAGGGTGAGCCCGATCATGCCGGTGCGTCCGCTCGAGAGGCCGCGTGCGCCGCGGTTCGTGCTGAACCCGTGCTCCCGCACGACCTGCATCACCGTCTCGCGCGTCTCGGGCGCCACATCCGGCCTGTCGTTCAGGACCCGCGAGACGGTCGCGATCGACACGCCCGCGAGGTCGGCGATGTCGCGGATCGTCGCCCGGCCCCGGAACGGCGGCTCCGGCTTGACGTCGGCCTGTGCCATAGGCGCCCAGTAAAGCACTCGGAAACGCTTCCGGCAATTCTCGGGGCCCGTATGAGCAGATTTCCGCGGTCGGCCCTTGACAACGGTGCAGCAAACGTGGTAACCGTTTCCGGAAATTTCCGGTAGTCCTCCCGAGCACCGCCACTCGTCCGCACCGCCGGGCAGGAAAGGAAGGCAGATGTCACGTCAGTTCCGCTCCAACCGCGCCGGCTTCGCCGCCGCGAGCGGAGCCGCCGCACTGGTGGCCGCGCTGATCGTCGTCGCGGTCGCCGCGGCCCGGCCATCCGGTGTCGCCGGCCACGCCGCCCCGCTCGTCCGTACCACCGCCGCCGCGCACCCCTGCCTCGTGATGACGGGCTCGGGCGACCCGGCGTTCGTGAAGAACTTCAACCCGTTCACGGCCACCGGCCTCCCGAGCGGCCAGTTCGTGAAGGGTGCGATCTACGAAGGGCTCACCGTCTCACCGGAGGGCGGGAAGCCGACGCTGCCGTGGCTCGCACGCAGCTGGAAGTGGAGCAACGGCAACAAGACGCTGACCTTGAAGCTGGCCAAGGGCGTCAGGTGGTCGGACGGCAAGGCGCTCACCTCCACCGACGTCGTCTACAGCCTCACGGCCGGCAAGCAGAACAAGGTGATGGACATCGTCGGGTTCACTCGTCCCGACTCGAACATCGCCTCGGTCAAGGCGAAGGGGTCCTTCGCCGTCGCGATCAACCTGAAGACGCCCGACTCGCAGTTCGTCGCCGCGACGCTGAACGGCGCCATCGTCATCCCGCGCCACATCTGGTCGAAGGTCGCGAACCCCGAGACCTTCTCGAACCCGAACCCCGTCGGCTCGGGGCCGTTCACGCGCATCACGCGCTTCACGTCGCAGGACTTCGTCCTGAGCAAGAACCCGCACTACTGGCAGGCCGGCAAGCCGCTGATCGGCTGTCTCGAGTACGTGCAGGCATCGTCCAACGACGCCGCGCTCGCGCTGATCCAGAACGGCCAGGTCGACTGGACGCACAACTTCGTCCCGAATGTCGACAAGGCGTACACCAGCAAGGACCGGGCGCACTTCCATGCGTTCTACGCGACGACCGCGTATCCGGTCTCGCTGGTCTTCGACAACAACGTCTATCCGTACAGCATCGTCGCGTTCCGGCACGCGCTCTCGATGGCGATCGATCGCCAGACCGTGTCGAAGCTCGGCGAGTACGGCTATGCGCCGCCGACCGACGCGATCGGCCTCAACGGCCTCTTCCCGGGCTGGGTCACCGACCCGGGCGTGAAGGCGCTGTCGAAGCAGCTCTCCACGTACAACCCGACCGCGGCGAAGAAGCTGCTCACGGACAACGGCTTCACGTACAAGGGCAACAAGCTGCTCGACCCGAAGGGGAATGCCGTCTCGCTCGACATCCACGTGATCTCGGGCTGGTCGGACTGGGTCGCGTCGAACCAGATCATCACGAAGAACCTCCAGGCGATCGGCATCGACTCGAACGTGAAGCTCGAGCCGGACTGGAACTCCTGGTTCCCGAACGCCTTCGCCACGAAGAACCCGACGCTGCTCTGGCAGAACGGCTCGCAGGCCTCGCCGTACGGCTTCTTCAACGCGAACCTCTCGCAGAACTCCCTGATCCCGTCGGGGCAGGACGCCTCGGCGACGGGGAACTGGTCGCACACCTTCGACCCGCAGGCGACCGCGCTCCTCAACAAGTGGAAGGTCACGCTCGACGGTGAGAAGCAGCAGCTCATCGCGCCGCAGCTCGAGAAGATCTTCCTCGCGTCCATGCCGATCGTCCCGCTGTTCATCGGCCCGAGGTGGTCGACCTACAGCACGAAGTTCTTCCACTGCTTCAACTCCCCGAAGAACTTCTACGGCGATCCGATCTTCAGCACCTATCCGGACAACCTGCTGTCGTTCACCCGCATCTGCCCCGGCGGGAAAGCCGGCGCATAGCGGGCCTCTGGGGGCGCGCCGGGCGGGACTTCGGTCCCGCCCGGCGCCATACTCGGCACCCACACACCCATGCGCTGGTTCCTCCGCAGACTCGTCTTCTACGCCTTCGCCGTGTGGGTGGCGCTCACGCTCAACTTCCTCCTGCCGCGGCTGATGCCCGGCGATCCGGCGGGCGGCGTGCTCCAGCACCTCTCGCCCGCCCAGATCCAGGCGAATCCCGGGATCATCCAGACGTACGAAGCCCTGCTCGGCGGGGGCAAGGGAACGATCTGGCACGACTACGCTGCCTACGTGCAGCGGCTGGGGCACCTGAACTTCGGCATCTCGACCTCCAACTACCCCGCGCCGGTGTCCGCCGTCATCGGCCGCACGCTTCCGTACTCGATCTTCCTCGTCGGCGTCGCGTTCCTGATCGCCTTCGCGGTCGGCACCGCCGTCGGGATGTTCGCCGCGTGGCGGCGCGGCGGCGGCGTCGACACCGTCGTCGTGCCGACGCTGATGGCGCTGAGCGCGTTCCCCGCGTTCTTCACGGCGCTCCTCGGCGTCTACTTCCTCGGGATCAAGCTGCACTGGTTCCCGATCCAGCACGCCTACGACAGCGGGCTCGAGCCGGGGCTCAACTGGTCGTTCCTGACGAGCGCGCTGCGCCACTCCGAGCTGCCGATCCTCGTGATCGTCTCCGCGTACGCAGGCGGCTGGGTCCTGAACATGCGCACGGTGATGATCAATACGATCAGCGAGGACTACGTCGCGATGGCGCACGCGAAGGGTCTCCCCGACCGCCGCGTGATGACGCGCTATGCGGGCCGCAATGCGATCCTGCCGCCGCTCAACGGCTTCGCCGCCCAGTTCGCGGGCGCGGTCGGCGGGCTCGTCTTCATCGAGTACGTCTTCAGCTATCCGGGTGCGGGCCTGACCCTGCAGCAGGCGGCGCTCGGCAACGACTACCCGCTGACCCAGGCCCTGCTGCTCGTCTTCGCGATCTGCGTGATCGCCTCGAACTTCATCATGGACCTGCTCAACTTCCTCCTCGACCCGCGCGTGCGCACCGCCTGATGTCGCAGCTGCAGCCGGTCCTCGAGCAGGACGCCGTCCCTCTCGGGGCGCTCGCCGCACCCCGGCGCGGCCGCGTGCGGGTGCCGGCCTGGCTTGCCCTCCTGCTCGTGAATCCGAAGTCGCGCTTCGGCCTGGCGCTCGTCGGCTTCATGGTCGCCGTCGCCGTGATCGCACCGTGGATCTCGGTCGGCAACCCGACCGACTTCAATCTGCTCGCCGCACGGCAGGCGCCGTCGTGGCACCACCTGTTCGGCACGACCGACCAGGGCAGCGACATCTTCTCGCAGGTCGTACTCGGGACCCGGCGGTCGCTGATCCTCGGCGCGGCGGCGGCGCTCCTCGCGACTGTGCTCGCGACGACGCTCGGCATCGTCG
>JABFWJ010000018.1 GCA_013362295.1 Thermoleophilia bacterium | reverse complement strand
GCTACAAGGGCTATCCGGCCGCGACCTGCCTGTCGCCGAACGCGATGGTCGTCCACGGCATCCCCGGCAAGGCGAAGCTCGAGGACGGCGACATCCTCTCGGTCGACGTCGGGGTCACCCTGGACGGCTTCGTGGCGGACTCGGCCTGGACGTTCCCGGTCGGGTCGATCGCGGCCGAGACCCAGCGGCTGCTCGACACCTGCCGGGCGGCGCTCGAGGCCGGGATCGAGCAGGCGCGGGTCGGAAACACCGTCGGCGACATCTCCCAGGCCGTCCAGACGACCACCGAGTCGGCAGGCTTCAGCGTCATCCGCAGCCTGGTCGGCCACGGGGTCGGCCGGTCGATGCACGAGGACCCCCAGGTGCCGAACTTCGTCTCGTCGCACCGCGGCCCGGAGCTCAAGGAGGGCATGACGCTCGCGATCGAGCCGATGATCACGGCCGGCGGCCCGGACGTCTACATCCACGACGACGACTGGTCGATCTCGACCGCGGACGGGTCGCTGGCGGCCCATTTCGAGCACACCGTGGCCGTCACGCCCCAGGGACCCCGCATCCTGACGGCGAAAACGGGGGTTTTGGTACCATGACCGGCCGCGTGGCGAGGCTTCTGCCCGCACGCGTCCTTTTGTTGCCATGAAAGTCAGACCTTCAGTGAAACCGATGTGCGAGCGTTGCCGCGTGATCAAGCGGCACGGGCGCACCATGGTCATCTGCACGAACCCTCGTCACAAGCAGCGTCAGGGCTAGAAAGCACGGGTAAGGAGAGAATTTGGCTCGCATCGCAGGAGTGAACCTGCCGAATCAGAAGCGGCTCGAGATCGGCCTGACCTACATCTTCGGGATCGGCCAGCCGAGCGCGCAGGAGATCTGCAAGGCGCTCGGCCTCTCGATGGACACGAAGGTCCGTGACCTGACCGAGGACGAGGTCGCGAAGCTCCGCGACTACATCGACGAGCACTACCAGGTGGAGGGCGACCTGCGCCGCGAGCGCACGCAGGCGATCAAGCGCCTGCAGGAGATCGGCTCGTACCGCGGCCTGCGGCACCGGCGCAACCTGCCGGCCCGCGGCCAGCGCACGAAGACGAACGCGCGCACGCGCAAGGGCCCGAAGAAGACCGTCGGCCGCGGGAAGAAGGCCAAGTGATGAACGAGGCCACCTCCCGCGTCCCGCGCACTCTGCGGGGCGCTGCAAACCTGCGCATCGCTGCGTCCTCGGTCGTGCCCGTAGCCTGCGGCTACGAACACTCCCTGCGTCCTTGCGCTGCTTGGTTTTCGCGGCCGCAGAGCACGCGTGCCACGCGAGGTGACCTCTAAATGGCTCCTCCCCGCAGAGCTGCGGCGACGCGCGGCCGCACCCGTCGCCGCGTCCGCAAGAACATCGCGATCGGACAGGCGCACATCAAGACCTCGGTCAACAACACGATCGTCGCCCTCACCGACAAGGACGGCAACGTGATCGTGTGGGAGTCCGCCGGCTCAGCCGGGTTCAAGGGCTCGCGCAAGTCCACGCCGTTCGCCGCGCAGGTAACCGCCGACGCGGCCGCGCGCAAGGGCATGGAGCACGGCCTGCAGAAGGTCGAAGTGTTTGTCAAGGGCCCGGGCTCGGGCCGCGAGACGGCGATCCGGTCGCTGCAGGCAGCGGGGCTGGAGATTCTCGGAGTGAAGGACGTCTCGCCGCAGGCACACAACGGCGTCCGGCAGAAGAAGCGGAGGCGCGTGTAAGTCATGGCTCGCGATCGTTCCCCGAAGTGCAAGCAGTGCCGCCGGGAGGGCATGAAGCTCTTCCTGAAGGGCGAGCGCTGCCTGACCGAGAAGTGCGCGATCGAGCGCCGCTCCTATCCGCCGGGCGAGCACGGCCGCGGGCGCATCAAGCAGAGCGAGTACCTGCTCCAGCTGCGCGAGAAGCAGAAGGCGCGCCGGTACTACGGCCTGCTCGAGACGCAGTTCCGCACCTACTACGAGAAGGCCAACAAGCAGGGCGGCATCACCGGTGACAACCTGTTGCGCATGCTCGAGACGCGGCTCGACAACGTCGTGTACCGCCTCGGCTTCGCGGCATCACGCGCGCAGGCGCGCCAGCTCGTGCGCCACGGTCACTTCTCGGTGAACGGCCGCCGCGTCAACATCCCGAGCTATCAGGTCAAGCCCGACGACGTCGTCGCGCTGAAGACCGGGTCGGGCGCCGAGCAGATCGTCCGCGACGCGACCGACCTCACCGCCGCCGTCGCCCCGTGGCTGCAGGCAGACCACGACGGGCTCAGCGGCACCGTCTTGAAGTGGCCGGAGCGTGCCGAGATCGACACCCCGGTTTCCGAGCAGCTCATCGTCGAGCTGTATTCCAAGTAACAACTCGAAGTAAGCGTTCCGTAGAAAGGACACACGTTGGCTGTACGCGCGACTGATTTCCAGGTGCCGAAGATCACGCACGAGGAAGTGAACGAGAACCGTGGCGTTTTCGTGATCGAGCCCCTCGATCGCGGCTTCGGCTACACGTTCGGCAACTCGCTGCGCCGTGTGCTGCTCTCCTCGCTCGAGGGCGCCGCGGTCACCTCGGTGAAGATCGAGGGCGTCGCGCACGAGTTCACAACTCTCCCCGGCGTCCGCGAGGACGTGACGGACATCATCCTCAACCTGAAGCAGCTCGTCTGCATCCTCCACGGCGAGTCGCCGGAGGTGGAGGTGCGCCTGACGAAGCGCGGTGAGGGCGTCGTCACGGCCGCCGACATCGAGGCGCCCGCCGATCTCGAGATCCTCAACCCGGACCTCGAGGTGGCGAACCTGTCGTCGAAGGGGCGGCTCGAGATCACGCTCACGATCGGGCGCGGCCGCGGCTACGTCCCGGCCGAGGGCAACCGCGGCCAGGCGCACACGATCGGCGTCATCCCGGTCGACTCGATGTTCTCGCCGATCAACCGCGTCGCCTACGACGTGGAAGCGGCGCGCGTCGGGCAGCGCACC